>JBEAVQ010000083.1:0-17840 GCA_041160865.1 Pseudomonadota bacterium
AAGACGATCTTGGCGGAGTTTGGTGAACTTCATCCCCGCGTACTGAAAGAACTGGGCGTCGATGGGCCGGTTTATGGCTTTGAATTATTCTTGGACGCCCTGCCACCTGCCAAAGTAAAGGCTGGCAAGACCAAAACCAAGCTGGAGGCCTCTGCCTTTATGCCTTTGACCCGCGACTTCGCCTTTGTCGCTAAAGCCGACCTGCCCGCAGGCGACCTGATCCGCGCTGTGGGCCAAGTCGATAAGGCTTTGATTTCAGACGTAAGTCTGTTTGACCGCTATCAAGGCCAAGGCGTAGCCGACGGGGAAGTCTCCCTGGGCCTTGAAGTGGCGCTACAACCGCGCGACCGAACCTTGACCGATGCGGAGATCGAAGCCGTCAGTACAAAGATCATTGCAGCTGCGGTGAAGCTGGGCGCGCGCCTGCGTTAGGCACATCGGCTTTAACTCGGCAAAGCGCCCTAGCGAATGCTGGGCGAGTCAGACTTGGGATATTCATAGAGCACGATCACATTGCCGTCCCAGTCAAGGAAGCCTTGCTCGGTCCCGTCGCCTTGACCAACCGACGCCAACACGCGTGGACCAAATACGGTCAAACCCATGGCTTGGGCCTTGGCGATGATCTCGGCCAAACGGCCATTGGCATTAATAACGGCTCCGGTCGTGCGAATGCCGGTCTTGGGTGGCAGGGTTACACCTTTGACTTCCAGCAAGGCCAAGGTGCGCACCTGCATCGGCCCGGCACTTAAGGTGCAAAAGCGCATCTGCGCTTCCGCGGGAATATTGAAGACTTCGCGCGAATAGGAATTTGGGCCTGAAGTGGTGATCGCCCCGGGTTGGAGGCCAAGCACGTCGCGCCAAAGGGTCAAGGCCCGCTCCATATCGGTAACGACATAGAGCTGGCGCTTATAATAGGAGCCATTGTAAGCGGCGTCGGAAGCTTGTGTGGGGCCCGCATGCTGGGCCAGTGCAGGAGCCGCAGACATCGTGAGAAGCCCGATCAAAACGCTTACCAAACCAAGTCTCACCCGCCGATCCATTGCCTAAACTCCCCTGCTTGCCGACCCAAAGTCACACCGCCGCGCGGTTTCGAATTGACGTCAGCTTATATCAGGTTAAATGTCCGGACAAATGAAAACGTTCCGCTCACTCCTCTTTGTTCCGGGCTCTAGGCCAGATCGCTTTGAAAAGGCGCTGGCGGCGGGGGCTGATTCCATCTGTATTGACCTTGAAGACGCTGTGCCGCCGCAAGATAAAGCCGCCGCTCGCGCCGGGGTGATTGGCTGGCTGGAGGCTAATGCAGAGAGCTATCCAGACTGTGCTATTGGCGTGCGGATGAATGGCCTCGACACTTTGGATGGCCTCAAGGACATCATCGCCTTTAGTGAGACATCGACGCGGCCCAATTTCTTCATGGTCCCAAAGGCTTCTTCCCATTCAGCCCTCGCTAATTTCGCGCAATTACTCGCTATTCGCAGCCTAAACCACAAGCCCGTCGCGCTCTGGGCCGTTGTCGAAACCGTGGATGGGCTCAAGAATGCGTCTGACATTGCGGGAACTTGCGGTTCGCGCGGTGGGGTGTTGTTCGGTGGAGCCGATTACTCGCTCGCCATTGGTACGAGTATGGACTGGGAACCCTTGTTTCACGCCCGTTCGACATTGGCCACCGAGGCGCGTGTCACCAATGGCGGCCTGATGGATGTGCCTTATTTGAACGTGAAAGATGAAGAGGGCTTGCGCGCAGAATGTGTGCGGGTGAAAGCCTTGGGCTTTGACGGCAAGGCCTGCATCCATCCCAGCCAAGTTGCCATCGTCAATGAAGTCTTCTCGCCATCTGAGGCAGAGCTGGACTGGGCAAAGCGGGTGATTGAGGCCGGCATGTCGCAGGATAATCGAGCCGTTTTGCTCGATGGCAAACTCCTCGACATCCCCGTCTATCTGCGCGCTGAGCGCATTTTGTCCAAAGCAGGAATGATCTAAAAATGGTCCGTAACGTGAAAGAAGTTGGCCCCCAGCGCTACCGTGAAACATTTGGTCGCTATTTTGAGGACTTCGTCGTCGGCGATGTCTATGAGCACCGCCCCGGCAAGACAATCACGGAATATGACAATCACATGTTCACGCTGATGACGATGAACACCCACCCGATGCACTTTGACGCGCAATTTGCCGCCGCGAGCGAGTTCAAAAAGAACCTCGTCGTCTCGCCCTATACGCTGGCACTCTGCATCGGCATGAGCGTGACCGACACCAGCCAGAAGGCGATTGCTAATCTGGGCATGGATGAAGTTAAGTTCACGGCACCCGTCTTTGCTGGTGATACACTCTATTCAGAAAGCGAAGTCCTCGCCAAGCGGGAAAGCGCGTCGCGCCCTGGCCAGGGCATTGTGACCATCGTCACCAAGGGCTTCAACCAAGATGGCGTCATGGTGTGCACTTTCAAGCGCAACATGCTGATCCCCGCCCGCGGCCATGCTGTCGAGGATAAGGTGGGCAATTACTAATGGTTCTATTGCTCCGCATCCTCGCTGTACTCGCCGCCCTTAGAAGCATTGGTGCCAGCATGGTTGTGATGGGGAGCGACCATGGCGGTGCCGGCCCATTGGTTGTTATCGGCCGGATCTTGAATGCCGCTACCCCTTCTCTCACTTTGGCGCTGGTCACCTATGTGGTTGCCGACCTGCTTGCCATCAAAAAACTTTAAGAAAACATGAAAGACTAGGATCATCATCATGGCAGACGGAAATTTTGGACATATCAGCGAAGCAGATGAGCGCCAGATGCTGGACGCCATCCAGAAGTGGATTGAGAAGAAAAGTCGCCCCTGTCGCGATGAAGCTGGAGCATGATAATGAATGGCCAGCCGACCTCGTCCATGACATGGCTGAGCTCGGCCTTTTTGGCGCGATAATCCACCCAGATTATGGCGGCCTTGGCCTGTCTGCGACCACTTATTCCAAGATCGTGACGATGATCTCGCAAGAATGGATGAGCCTGACGGGCATCTTCAATTCGCACCTTATGATGGCCACCGTCGTTCAGCGCTTTGGTACCGACTATCAGAAGGAATATTGGTTACCCAAATTCGCAACCGGCGAAATGCGCGGTGGCTTGGGCCTGACAGAGCCTGATGCTGGCACAGACTTGCAAGGCATCCGCACCGTCGCCCGCCGCCAGGGCGACAATTATATCGTTAATGGCACCAAGACCTGGATATCGAACGCCATTGAAGGCCATTGCGTCGCCTTGCTGGTCAAGACCGACCCCGATGCCCAGCCCCGCCATAAGGGCATGAGCATGCTGATCGTGCCTAAGATTGATCCCGAAACCAAGGTTCCGCTCAAAGGCGTCAAGAACGGCAAAAAGCTGGAAAAGCTTGGCTATAAGGGCATCGATTCTGGTGAGTTCATCTTCGAAGATTATGAAGTCGACGCGAAGAAGAGCTTGGTTGGTGGCGAAGAGGGCAAGGGCTTCATCATGGCTACGGGCGGCTTGGAGATTGGCCGCGTCAACATCGCCGCCCGCTCGGTCGGCATTGCCAAGCGCGCTTTGGCCGAAAGCGTCAAATATGCCCAGATGCGCAAGACCATGGGAAAGCCCATTTGCGAGCATCAGGCCATTCAGCTGAAGCTGGGCGAAATGGCCGCCAAAACGCGCGCCGCAGAGCTTCTGACCCAGGATGCGGCGGCAGCCTTTGACCGGGGGGAACGGATCGACATGGAAGCGGGTATGGCGAAATTCTTCGCCTCAGAAACTGCCGTCGAAGTGTCGCTAGAGGCTATGCGCATCCATGGCGGTTACGGCTATTCCAAGGAATATGTCATCGAACGCCTCTATCGCGACGCGCCCCTAATGTGCATCGGCGAAGGCACCAATGAAATGCAACGCATCATCATCGCGAAGCAATTGGTGGCCCGCAACCCAATTTAGGAGTGACCAGACTTTGCCAACGATTTCCCTGTTCTATGGCATCAAGATCAACATGTATTAAGATGACCGCACGCCACCGCATTTCCATGTGATCTTGGCCGAGTACGAGGCGAAAGTTGAGATTGCAACCGGTCGAATGTTTGCGGGTGATCTGCCCAAGACAGCTAGAAGGTTGGTGAAGGAATGGTGCGACCTCCATCGGTTTGAATTGGAAGCAAACTGGGACCGTGCTATGAGGGATGAGCCGATCCATAAGATTGAGGGTTTAAAATGAGGAAGCTCGAAAAAATTACTCGGGCCGAAACCTTTGGCCCCCATAGGCTTGAAATATGGTTTGAAGATGGTTTGCATGGCGTCTGGCAAGCCGACTTTACCGATCGTAAAGGCCCTATGGCCCAGCCGCTTCATGATGCGAGCTTTTTTGCACGTGTATCCATTGAGGACGGTGCCTTGGTTTGGCCGAGTGGCTGGGATGCAAGCGCTGATTTCGTGCAAGAAGAGATGCGGCGCGCAGGGACATTGAAAGGAAAGATGGTAGCGGCGGAGTAAGCTGACGGCGGGCTCCAAGACAGAGCTTGGCTTGAAATCTGATTGAACCCCAGATCATGATTATATATACATGTATATATAATCATGGGAGGCAGGTATGGCGACGCACAAAACCAAGACGTTTAGAAGCGGCAATAGCCAAGCGGTGCGTTTGCCCAAAGCGCTGGCCTTTCCCGACGGCACGGAGTTGGAAATTGTCAGGAAAGGCGACGTGGTGACCCTTCGGCCTGCCAAATTGCCTTTTCATGAAATGCTTCAACGACTGAGGGAGCTACCTGCACCCGATTATGTTGAAGTGCGAGACACAGAAGAAATACCCGATCGACCAGGACTGTGATTAGACTCATTGCTAGAACAGGACCTCCTAAATCATGCACCTACTTGATACCAGCGTTTTGATCCCTCTGAGGGATGGTGATCCCAAGGTCTGGGAGCGCATGAATCAGTTAGGTGGGACGATTTTGGTTTCCATTGTCAGTGTCGTTGAACTGGAAGGTGGGGTCTATAGGGATGCTTCACAAGCCGAGCGGCGGCGCACAAAGCTTGATCTTTTGCTAACTGGTTTGAATGTTTTGACGTTCGATTCCGAAAGTGCCCAGACCTATGGGCAAATCGTGGCGTCCGCTGGCTATTCCCGCCGCAAAATCCTCGACCGCATGATTGCCGCCCAGGCGCTTAATGCAAAGGCTACTTTGGTGACGCTCAATCCGCAAGACTTTGAAGGAATTACAGACTTACAGGTGCTTGGATGGTGAAGACGTGGCGAACAGGCTCGTGCCATTGTGGCGATGTGCGCTTTTCGGTGAGGGCCCCAGATCAAGTCGAGGTGGAAGCCTGCAATTGCTCCATTTGTGCCCGGACTGGCTTTGTGCATCTGATTGTGCCGCTGGACGATTTCAAACTTGAGGCCGGGGCCGATAAGCTCACCTCCTATCGGTTCAACACAGGCGTCGCCAATCACACCTTTTGTACGAAATGTGGTGTGAAGGCGTTCTATACTCCGCGCTCCAATCCTGATGGGGTCAGCGTCAACACGAATTGTTTTGATCCCGGTCAAGCGCCTGTCCTCTCGATTGTGCCGTTTGATGGCCAGAATTGGGAAGCCAATGCTGCCAAACTGGCTCATAAGTCAGCTCCACCCACGAAAGGGGAAACAGCATGAAAATTTCACTCTATGCCAGCGCATTGGTTGGTTGCATCGCGCTATCGGGCTGCATGTCCGGAACCGTTGGGCGAGCGAAAGATGCTGCCCCCCCAACCACGGTCGCCTCGGTTGACCTCAATCGATATGCGGGAAAGTGGTATGAAATTGCGCGTTATCCCAATAGCTTTCAGAAAAAATGTGAGGGTGTGACTGCTGAATATGCCCTGCGGCCTGATGGACGGGTTGGCGTCACCAATACTTGTGCGACGGGCACCAGCGACGGTAAGCCGCGAAGCGCACAAGGGGTAGCCGCTGTCATCGAAGGCTCGAACAATACCAAGCTGGCGGTGAATTTCGCCCCCATTCCGTTGCCAAAGGGGCAAGGAAATTATTGGGTGCTCTATCTGGACCCCAATTATCAGACCGCCTTGGTGGGCAGCCCGAACGGCTCCTATTTATGGCTTTTGGCCCGCACTAAGTCGATTACGACCGACCAGCGGGCTGCGCTCAAAGCCGCTGCAGAGCGCAATGGCTTTCGCACAGACATCCTCAAAGAGACGGTTCAACCCTGATGCAGGCGGCTGACCTCCCCCTCAAAGGCATCAAAATCCTGTCGATTGAGCAATATGGCGCAGGGCCCTATGGCACCATGCTGTTGGCGGACCTTGGTGCAGAGGTGATCAAGATCGAAGCGCCAAGCATGGGGGGCGATGTCAGCCGCGCCACCGGTCCCTATTTTCTGGGTGAGCAAGACAGCCAATTCTTTCAGACCTTCTCGCGCGGCAAAACGTCGGTTGCACTGGAGATCAAGACCGCGGAAGGTCGAGCCCAGTTTGAGGCGCTGGTCAAAGAAGCCGATGCGGTAGCCAATAATTTGCGCGGGGATCAGCCTGCCAAAATGGCGGTCACTTATGATGACCTGAAAGCCATTAATCCAAAGATCGTCTGCGCCCATCTCTCCGCCTACGGACGAGATAATGATCGCGCCTCTTGGCCAGGCTATGATTATCTGATGCAGGCCGAGGCGGGCCTGATGTCCATGAGTGGCGAGCCAGACGGCCCACCCGTGCGTTGCGGCTTGTCGATCATTGATTTTCACACGGGTAGCCAATTGGCAGTCGGCCTGCTCGCCGGGATTTTGGGTGCCCACCGGACGGGTCAAGGCTGCGACGTGGATGTGGCCTTGTTCGATACCGCCTTGCATCAACTCTCCTATCCCGCCACTTGGTATCTGAATGAGGGCGTGGAAGTGGGTCGTCTGCCACGCGGGGCCCATCCGTCGATCGCGCCCAGCCAGGCTTTCAAGACGCGAGATGGCTGGCTAATGCTAATGTGCCAGACGCCAAAGTTCTGGGAGATATTCTGCGCCAAGACAGGTCGCCCAGACCTTCTGGCTGACCCTCGCTTTTCTAGTATCCCGGCCAGACGCGAGAATTTGACCGACTTGACGGAAACCCTCGATGCGCTGCTCAGCACACAATCCACCGCTGATTGGATCGCGCTCTTGGGCGGGCATGTTCCCGTCGCGCCGATTTATAACCTTGGCCAAGCCCTCGACAGCGACCACGTGAGGGCCATCGCCATGACCGATGTGGTCGATCATCCCGATGCGAAGGACGGCCGCTTGCGGATGTTGGCCAGCCCGATCAAAGTCAATGGTAAGCGGCCAGCTGGAAAGCGGGCACCCAAAATGGGAGAGCTGGGAGAGCGCTAGGACCCCTGTGTGACTTTGTTTAGCGATAGCAAGGAGTTCGCAGCCTCGTTATTTTGGCAATTGCCAAACTGCCTTTCCTGCCTTACTTTTTCAACCTATGATTTTTTTGAGGTGGGCATTGATTAAACTGACAGACCCGCTGCCGAAGTGGCTTGGAAACAAGGCAGTCCTGTTTGCGGGCGGCGCCGGCCTTATCGCGATTATACTATGTGAAACGTTCCTCGTTGATTCGCCGCTATTACTGGCGCTTGCAACGGAGCTTTGCTTTCTTCCTTTATGGATTTGCATCATCTGGCCATTCTTTGAACCTAGCAGGGATGCACTTCTCAAAATGTCGATCTCGGGGCTTCTTTGGCGGCTTGCCCTCGCGGTGCAGATCGGTGGTTTTATGGCGCTGGACCTTGCGAGCGACATTTTTCGCGGCGTAGCGGCCGAGCTTCAATTCCGCGATTCAACTGCTGCTTCGCTAGCCATGGTCCAGGCCATGTACGAGCAGGCGGGTGGGCTCACATCCCTAGCACTTGCGTGGATGGGGTGTAGCCTAGGCTTTTGGGCGCTTGTCCTAACTACATTCGGCGTAATCTGGATTAAGCGTAACCTAGATGCAGCTGCGGCTGTCAAGAAAGACCTAAAACCAGATGTTGAATTGAGAGAGGACAAAATTTTCGTTGTGGGTGATCGCGGGCTCTAGCCTTGTGATAGGCGGCTTGAGTGGGCTATCTTGTGAGATGTTATTCCCGTCATCTTGCGCTTTGATATGATTAGCGCTCTTGTGACATGGACACCTAAATCCAAGAGCAAAGCACCTCTATGAAACTCCAAGGCCTCAAAGTTCTGGACCTCTCGGCCTTTTTGCCCGGCCCGCATATGACCATGATGATGGCAGACCATGGGGCCGATGTGGTGATGGTCGAGCCTGCCAATGGCGTGGGCGAACCAACCCGGGTAATTGGCTATAAGACTGAAGACGGCGTTTCGGTCTGGTTTCGCAACATTGCACGCGGCAAGCGCAGCCTGAAGATCAATCTGAAAGACCCCGAAGCGCGGGCGTTGTTTTTGAAGCTGGCCGCAGAGGCTGACGTGATTGTCGAAGCCTTCCGGCCCGGCGTCGTGAAGCGCTTGGGCGTAGATTATGATGCCATTGCCGCGATCAATCCGCGCATCGTCTATTGCTCCATCGCTGGCTTTGGCCAAGACGGCAAATATGTGAATAAGCCCGGTCATGATCTCACTATGGAAGCCATGGCAGGTCTGGTCGATCTGAACCGGGGCCTGACCGATGATAAGCCTGCCAGCCCCTCCATCCCGGCCGCAGATATGGCCGCCAGCCTCATGGCGTTCGCCGCCATCATGATGGCGCTCTATCGCCGGGCCGAGACGGGCAAGGGCGATTATATTGACTTGTCCATGTATGACGCACTTCTGGCTTGGACGCCTAATGTCTTGGGGCCTGTCTTTGCTGACAATTCACATCCGGTGGCAAAAGAAATGCGGCCCTTCGGGGGCGCGGCTATGTATCGGCCGTATGAGACCAAGGATGGGAAGTTCCTCGTGCTGGGTGGATCTGAGCACCATTTTGCCAAGAATTTGCTCGACGCTTTAGGTCGGCCTGATCTGTTCGACTATGCGAAGCTCGAGCCCGGCCCCGGCCAAGACCCGTTAAAGCGCTATTTCGAAAAGACATTTGCTAGCAAGACTCTCGACGAATGGAGCGCCTTCCTAAAAGACGTCGATCTGTGCTGGGCCCCGGTCCGGAGCCTGAAGGATGCGATGGAAGACCCCTATACGATCTCTCGCGGCATGGTGTTGACCGATGAAGACGGCAACAAGCATTTGGGCATTCCCATCCGCTTCCGCGATGAACCGGGGCAGGCGCGCTTGAGCTTGCCGGATTATGGCGCGGATTCTGAAAGCTTGGCGGCAGAGGCCGGCCTGGATGCCAATGCCATTGCTGCACTGAAAGAACGAGGCGCGATCTGATGGTGGATGTCACAGTCCCCAAAGCCCTTCGCCAGCAAGCGATTTGGTGCCAAGCCTTTGACTCTCCCTTTACGGCTGAGTTGTGCAACACAATGGCCGACGATTTTGACGCGGGTGGGATTATCGCAGACTTGACGGGCGATTGGCCCACCCACCCGATCCAAGATGCCTTGGCCCTAAGATTAGCAGGCGCACTCCATGCCATCGTCCTCAGTGAACCCGAAGGCCGCTTAGCCCAAGTCTGGCCGCAGCAAGGCCGCGTTTGGTCTATGGTAGAGGCCTGGCCCGTAGCCAGTGCGACTTTGCGTGAACGGGAGCACTGGGTGCGCGACTTCTTGAAATCTCCACCACAGACAAACGAAGTGCGCCGCGCTGTGGGTCTCTGGCCCGGCCTGTGCGCCGCCGCCGAAGCCTTTGACGGGCCGATGGACGTGCTGGAGCTTGGCGCATCGGCTGGCCTGAATCTGAACATGGACCACTTTCACTATGATGGTGGCAGCTGGACGTGGGACAGCCCCATCGACGGACCGCGCGTTGCCCTGTCGACCCAGTGGAGCGGCCCGCCGCCTCGGTTTCCAGCGCACGCCGCCATCCGCCACCGCGCGGCATGTGACCAGAACCCTTTGAATGCCGCTTCGGCTGAAGACCGCCTGCGTCTGAGATCCTATATATGGCCAGATCAGCCAGAGCGTTTAGAGCGCGTCAATGCGGCGATGGAAATCGCGCAATCCCAATCGATCACGCCAGACTTCGGCGATGCGGCAGACTGGATCAAAGCGAAGCTTGCGGCCCGTGCCAAGGATAGCCTGACAGTCGTCTATCATTCCGTCTTTTTCCAATATCCGTCGCAGGCCGTGCGCGTTGCGATCACGCTCGCCATCGAGACCGAAGGGGCATGCGCCACGCCCGAGGCCCCGTTAGCTTGGTTGCGCTTTGAACCAGGGGGCATTTTGGGACATGAGCAGAAGGGTGCCAGTATGATCTTGGAGCTGATCGAATGGCCGTCTGGGCGCAGGCGTGTGCTGGCTGACCTTGACCCCCATGGCCGCTTTGTTCACTGGCACGGAGCTTAAGGCCCGGTCGCTTCAATAATGGGGTGGCTTTTGATCCGGTGGTGGCGGTTCTGAGCGGTCATGCTGGCGCTGTGCTTCACGTTCTAGCATCAATTCCAGCCGGCGGTTGAGGCGTTTAATCTCGTCGGCTTGTTGATGCGAAAGATCCGATAGCTCTTCGACCGTGCGCATCAGATGCATTACATGAACTTCTAATGCCTCAACGCGTTCTTCCATACTTCGTGCCCTCTTTATGCCCTGACATTAAAGCAAGACAGCTCGATTGGTGACATTATTGTCAGCACCTTCAGACTTGTTTCTTGCCACGCCGCAGACCATGTTCCAGTCACGTCCTTTCGAAAGTAGAATTCATGCGCCTAGCCCTGACCCTTTCCGCCTTGAGCCTCGTTTCCTCTGCCGCTTTTGCGCAAACCAATGCTGCGCCGCCCACACCTGCTGGCACCATGGTTGCCCAAACGGTTGCGGCACCCGTCACAGCAGCCTTTACACAAGTTTCTCTGCCTTATGCCTATGGCGCATTGGAACCCATCGTCGATGAAGCGACCATGCGCATCCATTTTGAGCGTCACCATGGGGCGCAAGTCGCCGGCCTGAACGCTGCCATCGTCGCCAACCCCACTTATGCGGGGAAGAACCTTGAAGCGCTATTGGCCAACGCCTCGACCGCCCCAGCTGCGGTCCGCAACAATGCAGGCGGGCATTGGAACCACAGCTTCTATTGGACGATTATGGCCCCCTTGGGTACCGGTGGCGCACCGTCGCCTGAACTGATGGCCGCAATCAACCGCGACTTTGGCTCCCTTGATGCCTTCAAGACTCAATTCCGTGCCAGCTCAATGGGTCGCTTCGGGTCGGGTTGGTCGTGGTTGATCGTCAAGCCAGACGGCAAACTGGCTGTCGGCTCAACGCCCAATCAGGACAATCCTTTGATGGATGTCGGTGATTTCCGCGGCAAGCCGATCCTTGGCAATGATGTATGGGAGCACGCCTATTATCTGAAATATCAGAATAAGCGCGCCGATTATGTCGATGCTTGGTGGAGCGTGATCAATTGGAACCAAGTGTCCAAGCTTTACGCGGAAGCGGTGAAGCCGTAGTTCCGGCGACAGCTATTCCGACCTTTCTATCTGGATGGCTTTGGTGAGGGCGCTGCCTCACCAAAGGCCCGGCTCGACTTTCTTTTGGAGCCTTCTGCCAATCACCTAGGCGGCAACACGATCACATAGTGCTTTTCCATATCTTCCAGCACGTCCCAAACGCCTTCAAAGCCATTTGGAATGACGAAGCCATCACCTGCTTGAACCTCGGTGACCTCGCCCGTTGATGCTGTCAGACGGGCGCGGCCCCTGGTGATGTGACAATATTCCATCTCGTCATAGACGACCCGCCAGGCGCCGCGTGTCACATGCCAGACACCTGCGAAGACGCGCCCATCGCTACTTTCATACAAATTCTGCGTGCCGCCATTTGCCCCGGCAGCCACAACCCGGTCGGGCTCTGGCTGCCAGGGCTCGAATGGCTCTGCCCGGTTGCGGAACAGGATGATCCCCATCAGGGCTTTGCTGCGGGCGGCGCTGGCGGAGGCGGCGGGGTCACGCGCGCGCCCAAGTTCGCCTTCACATCGCGGGCATCAAAGGCATCAACCCTGTCAGCGGGCTTGGGACCCTTGCCCAGAATGATCTCGGCTGTAGCTTGGAAGCGGGTGATTTCTTCGGTGTCAAACCGGTCGAAGAACGGATCATAAAAGCTATTGGACCAGAAGGGGTCATAATAGCTGACCCACCCATAGCGCGGGTGAAAGGTGCGGAATGAAGAATAGCCAATCCCCCCGCCAAATGCCCAACGCGAACCCAGGCGAGGGCGGCTGTAGGTTTTTGGATCTGTCGCGCGTTGCACGACTTGAAACCAGTCATAGCCATTGTCGATGGTCACATCGGCAGCGCGCAACAAAAGCGAATCTTCGACTTGTTGGCGCGTGGTTTTCGTATTGCCGTCGAACGTAATGCGAAAGCGATTGGCTTCAATCCGTTGATCCGTAAAGCCAAATTTACCTGTTGTTGCTGCTTGATAAGGCGTTGGGCCAGACTTGGTCGTTGTTGTGGCACACGCCGATAGGCCCACTGTTGCAGCAAGGGCAATTAAAGTTACAAGCGTTTTCATTGCATCTCTCCACTTGCCCGTCCCGAACCTAAACATGCGCGCAAGGGCTTCATTCGGCAAGGGTTAACCACTGTTCGTCGAGACATATTTTGTGTTTGGGGGCTCTAGGACCCCTGCCAAACCGGTAAAGCCATCGCCGGAAAGACACAAGCAAGACCTAACGCGATGTCTTCACTGCCCGGTGCCGTCATGGCATGGAAGCCAATGGGTAGCCCGTCGATAAGGCCCATGGGCGCGCTGATGGCAGGCAGGTCGCCGACATTGGCGTACATGGTGGCATAGGCTTGATCGATAGGCGGGCTGACGTCGTGGTCAAACGCGACATGCGAAACAGTAGGGCTGATGATGCCAGCCAATCCTTCACGAACAAGACAAGCGCGCAGGCGCTCTTTGGCCAGCGCAATCGTCTCATAGGCCTGATCGATCCGCGCTTTCGGCGAATTCTTGCCGTAAAGCAGCATGGCCCGAAACTCTTCCGTTAAGCCCGACTTTGGGTCTGCCAGTTCGATGGCCCATTCGCGTGCGCCTTCAATTTCACATACTAAGAGGCAGGCCAAGACGATATCGACATCAGAGAAGCCCAATGCGAGATCGACCCCGACAACCTCTGCCCCTGCGTCTTTCAGGCGTTGGCAGGCCGCATCAAACACCGGCTGCACCACCGGCGTTGTGGCCGCACGGTCTCGCGCGACGGCAAAGCGAAGGCCCTTCATTGAGGAAAGCGGCGCTGGCGCGCCTAGAGCTTTTGCGACGGCCCACAAGGTCTCTGGATCTTTCGCCAAAGGTCCCACTTGATCCAGCGTAGTTGAAAGCGGTACGACGCCAACCTGTGAGACCAAAGTTCCCGATGGCTTCCACCCATACACACCGCAATAGGATGCCGGCAGACGGATTGAGCCCATGGTGTCTGAGCCCAATGCCGCATCGACAAGCCCCGCTGCAATTGCGACACCCGAACCACCTGACGAGCCACCGGGCGAAAAATTGGCACGCCATGGATTGATGCAACGGCCATAGGCCTTGTTATCGGTCGTGGCACCCAAGGCACCTTCATGCATATTCAGTGTACCGACGATCTGGGCACCCGCGGCGCGCAATGTCGCTACCACGGGCGCGTCCCTATTCACTGTCGCGTGTCGGCGCGCCTCAGCCCCTGCCGTGTTGGCAAGGCCCTGAACCGCAATATTCCCCTTAACCCCTAACCGAAGGCCAGCCAGTGGCCCGGCCCCAACAGGTGGCGTCTCATCAAAGGCGATGAAGGCGTTGAGGGCCTGATTAGCGGCAAGAAGGGTTCTGTGATCCATCAGCGGTGATCTAACAGGCGAATGGGTTTTTGTCTGGACTCAATCTGCGTCAAAGCAGCTGTACCTCCGGGCGGCACCAATTCGACCTGCGCTTCAATGCCGAGTTTACGCTTCAACGTCTCGCGATAGGCTTCAGGATTGCCGCCGCGATCTTCGCACACCACGACAAGCTCATCGCGGCCTTGCGCATCGCGCATGACTCTACAAATCCATTCACCAGCAAAGGCTGGCAGCTCGGCCAAAATCGGCCCGACCGCTTGCGGGAAGACATTGATGCCGCGCAGCTTCACCATATTGTCTGACCGACCAAGGAAGCCTTCAATCCGCTTAAACTGCACCCCGATCGAGCTTTTGTCGGTGCGGAAAGCACTAACGTCATGGGTATTAAAGCGAATGATCGGGTAAACATCATCCTTGAACAGACAGGTGACGATCAAGTCACCAGTCTGGCCATCGGGTACCGGCTGGGCAGTATCCAAGTCGCAGATTTCGACCCAATGGGCATCTTCCATTACATAGTGACCGTCACGGTCTGGCCCTTCGCCCGCGATCATGCCGGTATCGCCAACGCCATACCAATCGTAACATGCCGCCCCACCCCAAAGGGCGGAGACTGCATCCTTATCTTCGCGGCCAAATTGACCAGAAATCATACGGATCGGAATATCGACACCCGGCTCTAACCCTTCGGCTCGGGCCACTTCAGCCAGCTTTTTGATATAGTCGGTGAAGCCCAAAATGACGGTCGCGCCAAAGTCGCGCATCAGGCCCACTTGTGCGGCGCTGCGCGTTTCAATCCCAGTACCCGCCGACATGAAAGTCGCACTTGTCCAGCGAGTGACGGCCTCGCGAATATAATGGCCGCCATTGATCATGCCGTGACCATAGACAGAGTGCACAACATCGCTTGGCCGCATACCCTGCCAGCGGAACAAGCGGGCGAGCAACAGGTTTTGCACCTCCCGTGTTTTGGCCCCGAAGAACAGGGGCTGCGGCCGACCGGTTGTGCCACTTGTCGTGTGAAAAATCATCGGCGGTCGGGCACCATCGGGATAGGAATCCAAGCCCGCAAAGTCCCCAAACGGCGGATGAAGCGCAATACTCTCAACGATCTCTTGCTTGCCGAAAGTGGGCAGTTTGGGCAGCTCGTCGAGCGACTTAATGTCGCCAGCTTCAATACCATGTTTGCCCCAGAGACGCTGATAGAAATGGGTTTTGGCGGCCCGGGCCACCAGCTTTTGAAACAGTCGCTCTTGATGGGCGCGCAAGTGGTCGCGACTGATGGTGGTCGCCATTTTTACGAAGTCATCGCCAATCGGATGGTCTTTGAGGAGCGCTGGATAGTCGAGGCTTTGGGCAAAGCTGGTGTGCAAATCCGTCACGATAAGATCCCTGCAGCAAGGCGGCCCAATTGGCCAACATCGGTGAGTTCAGTAAGTTGGTCGGCGGACTTAATGAGTGCTTCTTCCAAAGCCGGCTTGGCGTCGCCAAAGCCGAACTCACAACAGGCCCTAAACTTCGCCAGATGCGCCTCGCGGCTTAAGGGGCGCTGGGGCGTACCCAAGAGCCTATCGATGCCTACTTCTAGGACCCGACCATCTTTCAGGAGCGCGCGGGCAGATTGTGGCACGAACGCGGACGCTTCGGCCACATCATTGACTACCACTTGCATGCGGGCGGCTAGCTGGTGGATCACCGGATCATTCAATCGATCGGGCGTAAAATCGGTCAGGTCCACGTCGCCCTTTGTAAGCGCTATCGCCCCAACATAGGGCAGACACAAGCGCGCATAATTGACTTCTAAGGGCGGCGGCGCGATGGGGCGGCCGACCAAATGATGGATCAAGGGCGGGGCCGAGATCGTCAACTGCTCTAGATTGTCTGCGGTCAAACCCAAGCTCACCAGCTGCTGGATCATGTCGATCCCACCGTGGGAGGCGCGCCCACTGGGGAATGGTTTCCAGCTAACTTCCGCCGCACGCCAAGTTTGACCAAGGCTTGCCATCACGGGCTCAAGGGCAGTTTCCAACTCAAATAGTGAGAGATAGCCGAACGGGCCATCGATAGAACCCATGGGGCCGGGCAGGCCTGCCTCAACCAAATCAACCGCGACAAAGGCTGAGCGCGCCGCGCCTGCAACGCTCGCCGCCAGTGCAGGAGTGCCCTCAACATGGGCCTGCATCGTGCCAGACGCAAAGGCGAGCGCATAGCCAAAGGCATGTGCTGTCTGATCGGCATCAAGGCCACGCGCGTGGGACAGAGCTGCCACGGCTCCAAAGAGGCCACACGTCGCGGGCCGGAAGAACCGGATTTGCGATTTAGCGGCGGCACCGAGGCCTGCGGCCACATCCACCCCGACCGCTGCAGCACAGACAAAGCGAGCGCCGGTCAAGCCTGTCCGCTGCGCCTCGGCCAAAAGAACCGGGATCACCACGGTGAACGGGTGCAGCACGGCACCTTCATGCACGCAATCAAACTCTAATGCATGGGCCTGAAATGCATTGACAAAAGCGGCATGGGGCGCGGGTAAAGCCTCACCGGTTGCAAAGACATGGGCCTCAGCCCCACTTCCCCATTTTGCCGCGGCTTGCCGGACACCTGTCGCATAAGGAGAGCGTGTGCCCGCGATGCCAACGCCGATCAAATCCAAAGTGAAATTGCGCACGGCCTGAACAGCTTCGGGGGGCAAGGTCGCCAAGGTGGTGGAGGCCACATGCAGAGCCAGCTTCTGGGCCGCTGTGTGTGGTGCATGTGTCTGTATAGACTCTGAGCTTTGTCCGGACATATTGGGGACATATCATGCTATGTGAGAAGCGCAATCACTCTGACCCATTTTGCCGAACGAGGCCGCAAGAACGTGCAGACCATGACTTCCTCGGCCCAAAGTGCGCAGCCCGTAAAGCTGTCGTCGCTGACAGAAGCGGGTGCCCTTCTGGCTGAACGGGCACGCGGTGGGCGGGTTTTCATTCCAGCCGGGCCGGTGGAGCCGTTGAGCTTTGCAGAGGTGTTTCGGGCAAGCCCCGGGCTGGCAGACGACTTAAGTTTTTGCGGCTTATTTGTGCCGGGCCTCAATCGCTTCGACTGGGCTACTTTATCAACCAAGGCCTCGGCTGAGGTTTTTCTACCCAGTCCCGATTTTGCCGCAACGATCGCGAATGGCCAGACCCGCGTTATCCCTTGTCACTATTCCGCGGCTTGGCGTTTCTTAAGGACTGAACCCTTCAAAGCGGCGGTGTTTCATGTCGCGCCACCCGATGCAGAAGGCTTTTGCTCGCTATCCCTGTCGGCAGATGCAAGCCCCGCTTTCTTTGACCGCGCTGTGTTCAAGCTTGGCTTGATCAATCCAAGTCTGCCGGTTGTCGCAGGCGCACCCAAACTGCATTTGAGCGCGTTAGATGCGTGGGTGGAGGCCGATTGCCCGCCTGCCGAATTGTCTACCCCCGCCCCTTCAGGCGACGTGGATGCGTTGGCTCATCATGTGACCAGCTTGATTGAGGATGGCGCGACCCTGCAGGCGGGGATTGGCAAGTTGCCCGGGGCGATCATGGCAGGGCTGACTGGGCGACGCGGCCTTTCCATCCACTCTGGATTGATCGGCGATTGGATCCTGCCGTTGATGGAGGCAGGGGCGCTGGCGGATCGGGCGGATAGCTTGAAAGCTGGCATCATTCTTGGCAGTCACGCGCTACAGGCCCACATGGCACAAGAGACTCGCCTGAAGCTGATCCCGATTGCCGAGACCCACGGTGCGGCCCATCTTGCTGCGATCGAAGGTTTTGTCAGCCTCAATGCAGCACTGGAGTTGGATTTGTTCGGCCAGATTAATTGCGAGTTTGCAGGTTCGCGCACGCTAGCAGGTGTGGGCGGAGCGGTCGATTTTTTGCGCGGCGCGCGCCTCAGCCTTTGCGCCCTTACCCAGACAGCTTTGACGCGATCGCTATCGCTTCTCGGCATCGAAGTTCCGGAGCGGATGTAATCGACAGCCA
>JBEAVQ010000084.1:0-10592 GCA_041160865.1 Pseudomonadota bacterium
ATAGTCTTGCCGAATGTCAGGCAAGAATGGGCGGAGGATTATTTGATCCCGAACATAGGCACTGGCTAGGGCGTGGTTGACGATTGCGATGCCAACGCCGCGAGCGGCCAAAGCACACGCACTACCGATTGTGTGCGTTTCGACCAGGACTGTTGGGACGACACCGGCAGTCGCGAAGGCGGCTTCGACTTGGGCTCTAGAACTGCTTCCCAACCCCAATAGAATGAGCGGAACATTGCGCAAAGCGACTGCATCAACGCTCTTGGCTTGCGCAAGTTCGTGCTGTGCCGGGATCACGCAGGTTGTCCCGCACTCTAAGATGGACTCGGCTGTTAAATCGGTTCTTTCCAAGGGAAGTTTGACAAAGCCAGCATCGACAGCACGCGATGCAATCATCGCCTTCACCGTATCAACCCCGCCAGACTCAAGTGTCAGGCGAACTTTGGGATATAGTTTCAAAAAGTCCGCTGCGATCTCCGACAAAAACCCTTCAAGCAAGCTGGGAGGGGCCACAATTCGCAATTGGCCCGATCGAAATTCGGCAATGTCGCTAGCTAAAATCCTGACACGGGCGATATTGTCGAGGGCTCTTACAACCTCATCATAGAGCAAGAGTCCATCCGGACTGAGGGTGAGGCGACCCTTGTCACGATGAAAGAGCTCGAAGCCAACATCCTGTTCGAACTGGGCGATCAAGCGACTGGCTGCTGGCTGACCAAGCCCTGCCTTCTTTGCGGCAGATGTGACAGAGCCCATTCGAACGACTTCGCGGAATATCTCCATTGCCCGCGGATTGAAGTTCTTGATTGTTCGGGTGGCAGCTGCCTTGCCCATTTAGTTTTCTTCGCCGTGAACGAAAGGCAGGATAATGCAGGATGGCGTTTGAGGGCCAAAGTGCACCGTGTTTGTTGCCACGACTGGTTCTGGACCCAAAAGGCCTGCGGGGTGGCCAGTATTGGGGTTCACATCAAAGTGGGGGAAATTGCTGCTGGACACATCAAGGCGGATACGGTGGCCACGCGCAAACAAATTACTTGTGGGAAAAATTGTCACTTCAATTG
This sequence comes from Pseudomonadota bacterium, assembly GCA_041160865.1. Lineage (GTDB taxonomy): Bacteria > Pseudomonadota > Alphaproteobacteria > Caulobacterales > Aquidulcibacteraceae > Aquidulcibacter. Next base: position 1,062 of record JBEAVQ010000084.1, read on the forward strand.
GATATACTTCCATCGGCGTCATGAGTTCAGCTTTTTCACTTGAGTTGCGAAACCTCAGCCTCAAAATGCCATGACTTAGATTCATTGCATAGCCGTCTGGATAGTCCGGGTTAGGTGGATAAACATCCACGAGCTTGAGGCAAACATCGGTGTCGACAGCGCTGGAGGATATCCAAAGCTTGGCCATGATTGGGCCAGTGACCTCAAGGTCATGGTCCAGTGTTGCTGTTTGGAATGAGGCAATTGACTGACTTGGAAAATGACCCTGATCGAAGGCACCCGCCTCCATGACCGGCGCTCCTGATGCAATAGCGCCGCCGCGGGTGGTTACAGGGTTTTTGGGATCATGAATCCAATCAATCGATCCGCTCACTTCGCTCAACCCAAGACTTAGCGCGTTTTCCTGTGTGAGATAAAGTGGTGTGGCAATGGCATTGGGGATCGGCCAAGTCCGCTCATTTCGCCATGTGCCGCCATGGTCCATTTTCCCCGCACTTGTTTTTAGCCCTGAACCGCCTCCCATAACAAAGAGCTGGACCAGATTGCTCGTCGATCGTGCATCCAATGGCGCTGAAAGATTCTGATCGAACCAATCCAGCCGCAATTCGTCATAGCCAATTGCGATGTTGCCATCCAATGGGGCTGCTAGGCCAAAATCAACATCGCCAGCATGGGTTACCGAGCGTTGCCCATGCGTCCAAGGCCCTAGGATCATTCGATACGGCCCATCTTTGAGCTTTGATAAGCCTTCAAAGTTCTCGATCGTGGTCAAAGCGTAAGGATCGTACCAACTGCAGATGAACATCGTTGGCGCATTGGAGAACCCTGCATAATTGCCCGCGGCATAAAGGCCCTGCCGGCGCCAAAACTGGGAAAAGGTCTCATTACGCCAAAGCTCTAACACATAGCTCTCATATTCTGGAGCTAGGGCAAGCGGGGACTGACCTTCCGCCCAAGGATTGATCCCAATCCAATCTCTGATGTTCTGGGCCTCCAGATAAGCGCGGCGCACCGGATCGTTTAACGTTGCCGGTGAAAGACGCGCATGGGTCATTGCCCAGGTGAGTTGTTTAAGCTCAAACGCACCACCCTGACGAATGCCACTCCTCCAAGCATTGGAGAATCCGCCTGAATCCCAAACCATCGCCTCCAACCCCTGTGGGTTTAGGGAGGCGAGGGCTGCTTGAACATGGGCACCGTAAGACAAGCCTAATGTCGCGACTTTTCCGTTGCACCAGTCTTGCGCCAAAAGCCATTTCAGCGTGTCCGCGCCATCATCGCCTTCATTCACATATTTCGAGAAAACGCCTTCCGAGCCGTTTCGTCCCCGGCAGTCCTGCATCACATAGGCATACCCCCTGTTCGCGAACCAACGAGCAATTTCAGGCCTAGATTTTGGGATAGGATTTAGGAAGGTGCGGTCGCCATGATTACTGCTTTGCTTGCCGTACGGGGTTCGCTCTAGCACCACTGGTCGCTTGGTCTTGCCGTCTATTGGCAGATAAACATCTGTCGCAAGCCGGATACCATCGCGCATCGGGATCATGACATTCTGAACGACTTTGACACGCTCAACCACCACGGTGTCGCCGTTGGCCTTATAGTCAGTGCTTTCAAGCTCCTTGACCATTAACGGACGCTCCCTAAAGCTACCGAATAGGTCGCCGGAGCATGGGGCCCGACTGGCAAATCAAACCCGACCCAGATCATAACAAGGCTTAGACCGGCCACCATAAAGGCAATCGAAAACGGTATCATCATCGCGATTAAGGAGCCGATACCAAAGTTAGGCACCCAGCGTCGGCACATAATCAGCACCAACGGAAAGTTGGATGCCAAAGGCGTAACTATGTTGAAAATCGAATCGCCCATGCGATAGGCTGCAGTTGTCATTTCAGGTGAAATTCCCAGAAGCATGAGCATCGGTACAACGACAGGTGCCAAAGCACTCCATTTGGCAGACGCTGATCCAATCACGATATCAAGGCCCGAGGACATCAATAATAGCCCGGTTAACATCGCAGGCTTAGGCAAGTTTAGGCCTTGTAAAAGCTCTGCTCCCTTGATGGCTAGAACCGGCCCCAGACCTGACCATGAAAACATCGCGATGAAATGGGCAGCGGCGAAAATCAGGACCAGATAAGGTGCCATATCGCGCATGCCATGGCCCATCATTGTGATCGCATCGTGGTGTGTCTTGATTGTTCCAGTCGCGCGGCCAAACGCCCAGCCAGTAGCAAGAAATAAAAAAAAGAACCCGGCGATGAGCGCCTTGTAAAACGGCGTCATCTGGGCCGGCCCCACTGCCTCGGTGTCAATTAGGGGCGAAAAGCCCGGCCAGAATGTGAGGCTTGCAAACAGACCGACCACCAACAAAAAAGCGATGCCCGCATCCCGCAAGCCCTTTTTTTGCTCCGGTGTTAACTGACCAAGGCTTGCTTCCTCCTCGCCGATGGGGGAGTTCGATCCGGTCCAATGCCCAAGCCTCGGCTCAACGACTTTGTCGGCGACCCACCAAGCAATCGGCGTAAAGACGATCCCGATTGAAAGAGTAAACCACCAGTTTCCTAGGGGGTTCATAACAAAATTTGGGTCAATAATCTTGGCGGCTGCTTCGGTAATACCAAGCATAAGGACATCAAACTGGCCCGGAATAAAATTGCCCGCAAATGCTCCAGATATGCCAGCATAGGCTACCGCAATGCCCAAAAGAGGGTGCCGGCCAGCTTGGGCGTAGACCAATGCTGTCAACGGAATCATGACGACATAAGCCGCGTCGGACGCGTGATGAGATAAGACGCCAAGAACAAAAATGCACGGTGTCAAGGCATTACGGGGGACGCGCCTGACCGCGCTGCCTAGCAGGGCAGTAAACAGGCCAGAACGTTCTGCAACGGCAGCCCCCAGCATGACCACAAGCACAAGTCCAAGCGGGGGAAATGCTGTCATGGTTGCCGGCATTTCAACCAGCAGTCTCCTGATGTTCTCAAGAGAAAGCAGACTTTCTGCCTGAACCGTCGCACCGCTAAGCGGATTAACGGCAGACCACCCCGCGCTTTCTGCCCAAGCCGAAAGGATCATCAAGACGATGATTAAGAAGACAAAAATCAGCACTGGATCTGGCAAGCGGTCACCGACGCGCGCAATCGTATCGAGCAAGCTGGATTTAGCTGGTTTCTTCTTAAGTGATAGACCGGTCAAATCCATGCACTCCTTCTGCTTCCATGCTTCCGGAATTAGGTCGTTTAGGTCTTAGCCTAGAACTGCATACCTAAGCGCAAGGAATACGAACGACCCCGGACATCATAGGTGTAGATGTCAAAATTGATCGGTGCGTTAGCATAGGAAAGTGGTGGCATTTGATCGAAGACATTGTTGATGGCAAAACTGACAGTGGTATTCTTCCATGGCAATTCATAGCCGATCTCAATATCTTGATAGAAGACCGCTTTTGTCTGGCTATCTTTGACGGTATTCACAACATCTGTCGTCTCACCAATGTAACGGCCCCGCCAAATTGCATTCCAAGCGTTATTGCTCCACCGCAAGGAAGCTTGACCCTTCCAGTTGGGATAGGTCGAGCGGGGTCTGTCTCCCAATCCGGCACGCTCATCAAGAATTGGTGCGCCACCTGTTGGATTTGGGCTCGTGGTCAGGAAACTATCCAGGTAGGATGCGTCGATTACCGCTGCAAATCGGCCAATTGACGTACTGAAGTCGTAGCGGAGTGTCGCGTCATATCCGCTTGTTTGAATTTCACTTAGATTTTGTGCGCCAACCAAAACATTGCGGATCGACCCCGTTGAAACATCGCGATTGACGAGAGAACAGAAAACGCCGCCCTGGGCCGCACATAAGCCAAGAATTTGGGTCACAGCTTGGGTGGCGATTGCGTCGGTAATCGTGATGTCAAACCAATCAACTGTGAACGAAAGTCCGGGCAGGAAGCTCGGTTTAATCGCAAAACCATAGCTATACGTATCAGCAGTCTCGGGAGTTAGCCCCAAGTTCCCGGCCAATGTTCCAGGAATTAGGCCATTGAGATTGAAGTTTTGCTGATTATAGCCAGCTGGAATCCCGGCACAGCCCGGACGGCTTGGATTTGCGGCGGCTCCGCCGTTACAAGGATCAATCCCCTGAAAGCTTGTTTCTCGTCCACCCTGATAGAGTTCCAGAATTGAGGGCGCTCGGAAGCCCTGCGAGAAGGTACCGCGGAGAAGAATATCATCAATCACGCGCCAGCCAAGACCGACCTTCATGGTCGTCGCCTCTCCGACGGTGTCATAGTCTGAGTATCGGGCTGCGACACTGAGATCCAAGCTCTTGGCAAGTGGCGCATCTCGCAGCAGGGGCGCAGATACTTCTACATAGGCTTCATGCAAGGAATATTCGCCCGTCGTTGGCGTCCTCGTTTGAGCCGAGGTCGTCGTGTAGATGGTAGGAATAAACCTCGGCGTCGCATTCACTTCCGCGTCTGGAATATCGACCGCTTTATTCTTGCGGTACTCGTAACCAGCAGCGATGGATAAAGGTCCAGCTGGCAATTCAAACAAGTCGCCCGTGACATTGAACGCAACATTCGTAAGCTCGTTGGAATTATATTCTCTGGCGGTGAAGCGAATATAGTCGGCAGCGGCAGCCGACATGGGTCCAAACAGATTGACCGGAGCACATCCTGCAACAGCTGCGCAGTTTGCTGGATTGCCTAAAGCCAGGAATAGGCGGTCATATTGGATGCCATTTTCCGCTGAAGAATCGATTGAGTTCTTGGAATAGCTCATGAAGGCATCCCAATTCCAATCACGTGTGCCCAACTTGAATTTGCCCTCAAGACCTGCAGCAATCCGATCGGTTGTCACTTCTTGGATGTTATTCCGATTGCCAACGTCATACATCACCCGCCGTATGCGCCACGCTTGGGTCGAGGAGAATGCAAGTGCATTGGCCGTCGGCACGCCATTTGCGGTACCAAATGGATTGAAAGCTTGCGAATTCGCGATGCCAAAGCCCCGGATCGTACCCGACGTTCCGCCAACATCGAGGTTGACTGGCGAGAATAATTGATTGGATTGGCGGGTGCTTCGCAGAGCTTCAACTTTTAGCTTCAGGTTTTCTGAGAGTTCAAAGCCAAGTCGCGCGTATAGACCGAACCGTTCGCTTGGTCCCACGGAGTATATGCCCTGTGCCTGGGTATTAAAGGCATCATCTGGCAAAACGGCCGTCCTGAAACCGTCGTCCGCCAAGGCACCAGCGCCAAAGCCACCAAGCGTCCGCGTGGTGATCGGAGAGGTTGACGATGCAAAGCCCGCCGGGGTTCCAAAGAAGGCATTTGCAGACAGGCCGGGAAGAATGAACAAACCCCGTTCGCTGGTACCTGGGCCCGTTTGGGGCACCAAAGTATTTACGGTAAGATCTCGATCGGCCGTGCCAATTGGGTCCTCTTTGATATAGCTTGCCGAAATAACTAACGATGCGCGATCAAAGGTCTTGCCCCAATTGACGACAGCAGAAAATTGTTCGCCGTCATTTTCGGAAGTTGTCGCTGTTTTCAAGTTTAGCCGCAGGCCGTCGAAGTCCCTTAGCGTCTTGATATTGACGACACCAGCGATCGCATCTGCGCCATAAATAGCTGAAGCACCGTCTTTCAGCACCTCGATACCTTCAATCATGCCAAAAGGCATTGTGTTGAGGTCAACAAAGTCGCGGAAGCCGCGCTGGCCTACGCCATCCACCCAACGATGCCCGTCAACCAGAACCAAGACGCGATTACCACTGCCCTCAGCCCCACCGAGATAGCGCAAGTTGATGGAACTGGCCCCGTAAGATGTACCTTGTGTTCCGTTGCTGTTCAGACTGACGCCAGCTGCGGGTAGCTTTTGAAGCACATCACCGATCGAAGCTGCCCCTGAATTTCGCAAGTCAGCTCCGGTAATTGTCAGAACCGGACCGACCGAATCCGCGTCACGTCGCTGGATCCGCGATCCCGTAACGATGATCGTCTCAACGGCTTTTTCTGGCTCGGCCGAAGTTTGGCTTTGGGCATGGGCTGACATTGGAAGTGCGGCAGCAAGCATTGCAAAGGACAAAGCCGGATAGGCGACGCCTGACTTCAGTTTTCCCATTTTTGATTGGATGATGTTTAGCATTGTTCGCCCCCCGATTGCTTTTTTGCTGTTCCTACCGCCAGAAACAATAAGCCAAATTAGACGATACATGTCTTCTTCCAGGCTATGCAATACTATCACTTTTTTACATCTTCCTATGCGCGTTTAGCATGAAATAGATTCCAAGATGAACTTGCCCTAATCGAGTTGCAGGAGGATGTTCTCGATGGATAGGCGCTTATTGCTTGGCGGCATGGTGGGCGGTACCTGCATGGGCATTTTTCCGAGCGCTGCCATTGCGCGGCAGAACAAAGTAAGATTGGCTTTCTTGGGACAATGCCTGATCGAACATGCGCCGACACGTTCGCAGTGGCCAGGTCGAGATGGTGTGCTTAAGGCGCTAAGCCAGTCGGACTTAGCTGTTTCAAATTTTGAATCCGTAATCCTTGGGCCTCGTGCGGGGGCTCCTACACGGGATTTGGAGACACTCCATACGGCAAATCCAGATGTTTTGGATACTCTTTATCGAGCCAACATCCGTCTGGTAGGGTTTGCCAATAATCATGCATTTGATCTTGGGACTGGCGGAATCCTCGACACCTTGGATGCGCTAGAAGCCGCGCGCATGACTGTGGCTGGTGCAGGGGTCAATGAAACTCTGGCAACAAAAGCTGGCTTCAGGTCCGCTCGCAATCAAGAAATAGGCTTGGTCGCCTATGCCACAGGAAAAGTGCGCCCAGGCGGCGCTGCAACTCCTGAGCGCGCCGGGGTAAATGAAGTGCGGGTTAGCGAGGCGGGCGTTATCGTTGAACAAGATGCCAATAAAGTGCTCAGTGCCATAGCCGACGCAAAGCGTAAGAGCCCCAATATTGTTGTTTGTCACCACAATCATTTGTGGGAACCGATCCAAATCCAGGTTCCTGCCTGGCAGCGGGAGTTCGCAAAACGCTGTGTCGACGCAGGAGCCTCGATATTCATCGGCCATGGTGTACCCATGGTTCAAGGTATGGAGATTTATCGCGGTGTCCCTCTCTTGTACGGTTTGGGCAATTTCGTATTCCAGACTGAAAAGCCGGTAGGTGCTTACCCGCCGCAAGCTTGGCAAGGTGTCATCGCGACGGGTAGCTTTAAAGACGGAATATGTGCCCAGCTGTCACTTGCGTGCATCATGCTCAATGAAATCGGTTTGGCTGGTCCAAGCGATACCCAGACCCGCGGATTCCCTCGAATAGCCACACTGTCTGAGAGCAACAAATTCTTTGAGGGTCTGAAGCAGCTGAGCCAACCATTTGGAACGCGCTTCGTAACTCAAGAATTTGGAGTTATCGAATTGGCTCTCTGAGCCGTTGCACATCTTTCCAGCCTCGCCCGAGCCAATTTCTGGTTTGTGACACGGCAACGACCCCACAACCCAAAGCAATCGTCCGTCGATTTAAGAATGGGGTCGCCTTACAACATGCTCAGTTCGCGATTGCTCCGCCTAGAGGCGTTTTTGCTCCATTTTGATCTAGCTTGCTTGACATTTGAGGGTGACGACTTTCCAATCCTACCTCAACCAAAATTGAAGCGAGAGACACAAGCATATGGATGAACGAACCCACCACATGCTGACGTCTGCGCCTGCGCCGTTGCTTTTGAAAATGGCGACCCCAAATGCGCTTGCCTTTGCCATCCAGTCATCCGTGAGCCTTGCCGAAGTCTGGATTATCGGACAGCTTGGAACCAGCGCACTTGCAAGTATCGCCTTAGCATTCCCTTTGCTCATGTTAATTCAGACGATGTCGGGTGGGGCACTGGGTGGGGCTGTTACGTCTGCCATCGCGCGCACCTTGGGCAGTGGTGACCGCGAGCGTGCCGAGAAACTCATTTGGCATGGTCTGGCCATTTCAGCGATCGGGGCAGGGCTCTTTCTGTTGCTGTTCTTAATCTGTGGGCGTGCCTTGATCGCATTTTTGGGTGGTCGTGGCGAAATCTTGGAGCAAGCCTTCGACTATTGCGCTGTAATCTTCTGGGGCGGGCTGTTCCTCTGGCTCGTGAGCGTTGTTGGCGCCGTCTTTCGCGGCATGGGTGATATGAAATTTCCGGCTATTTTGATGGTTGCTAGCGCGTTTCTCCAAGTTCCACTCACGGCTATTTTGGTGCTTGGTCTCTTTGGTGCGCCCCAATTGGGTATTGTTGGGGCTGCGTATTCCGCGGTGATCAGCGGTTTTATCATCAGCGCAATCATGCTGATCATTCTTGCTCGACCCGGGCGGGTCATTCAGTTGAGCCGCAAGTATTTGTTGTTTTCCAAGGCGCTATTTGACGATATTTTCAAAGTTGCTTTGCCGGGTTGCATGTCGCCCATCTTCACGATCTTCATCATCTTGAGCTTAACGGCCATGGTCGCAACTTTCGGGGAAGCGGCACTGGCGGGTTATGGCATAGGATCGCGCATTGAGTTTTTGGTGATCCCGCTCGTTTTTGGCATTGGGGCGGCCATGACCTCCCTTGTAGGTTTAAGTATAGGTTCGGGAAATATTGAACGGGCCGAAAAGATTGGCTGGATTGGCAGCGCATCTGCAGCTGCTCTGACCGGTGTGATCGGGCTGATTCTGGCGCTCTTTCCGCATGTTTGGGTCCCCGCCTTCACCAAAGACCAAGCGACGTTTGAAGCTGCTCGCAGCTACATTCAAATTGTTGGGCCGTTCTTTGCCTTCCAAGGATTGGGATTGTCGCTCTACTTCGCGAGCCAAGGGGCAGGGGCCATGCGTTGGCCGGTAATCGCGATATTGGCGCGCGTTGTTGTGGCAGTCGGCGTTGGCTGGTTACTGGCGTTCTGGTTCGACCTAGGCCTTCAAGGTGTGTTTATCGGGGCAGCTGCAGCTATGACCACCTTTGGTCTGATCATCGCGGCTTCCCTGAAACTGGGCACATGGCGCAGCCTAAGATAATCAAACCTCGCCATTTGTTCCGGACAAACGGGTCACACTTTTAAGGTCACTTCTCCACCTCAAACAGGTCGCGCATGGCCCCAGATTGGTCGTGCATTGAGAGCTGCATCTCATCGTCAAAAATCTGCACCATCAGATAGCCAAAACCTTGATAGATGCGAGTAATCCGGGTGTCTGGCGGGGGCTGATGTTACCTCCATCCATCGCCGCGTTGGACGTGCAATGGTCAGCCCGAAACCTTGGGGATATTGACCTTCAAAGGCCATGACCGCAAATGATGATGGTGATGACCCGTCAGGACAAGGTCGACGCCATGGGTTGCCGTTGAGGGCGAGTTGAGCCTTGCTGATGAGCCTACATTTAGAGCATTTTCCGTTTAATGTGCATCATAGCCACAGCTTGCGAAGTAGTTTCGGCACTCTTCTGGTTTGAACATGGTGACGAGGGAGCCGATGATATCCCACAGACCTGATACTGTCCGTTCGCCGATACGG
>JBEAVQ010000085.1:0-10570 GCA_041160865.1 Pseudomonadota bacterium
CCTTCATTGAAGACAGAACCTGTCGCGAAATTGCCAGCGCGTGGACGACGGTCGCCGTCATCGCTGCGGTCACGGTTGGAATATTGACCACCACGAGGCCCAGGACGACCACCACGACCACCTTCGCGGCCACCATCACGCGCACCGAACTTGCCATCGCGACGGGGATCATTGCGTGGCTCGTAAAGCGCTTCTTTAGGCCCTGTGCGACGCAAAACGCCGATCACATCGCCATGCGCATTGGTTGGTGCGCTCAGCGTGTTGGAAGCTTCGCCAACGGTTTCCACAAAAATGGTTTCGCCATCTTCGTCATACTGAACTTCAGCAGGCTTGGGGGCCGCAGGACGTGGTGCCTTCATCAAATTGGCTGGGTCCATCTTGGTGATGGACTTTTTGATCAAGCGCTCAATCTGGCGCAAATTGTCCCGCTCATGAGGTGCACAGAAGGAGATCGAGATCCCTTCAGCACCGGCACGCGCCGTCCGGCCAATCCGGTGGACATAGGCTTCAGGCACGTCTGGCAAGTCGAAGTTGAACACATGGGTGACGCCATCGACGTCGATGCCGCGTGCGGCCACATCGGTACAGACCAACAGACGTGTGTGGCCCTTGCGGAAGCGCTCAAGCGCATGCTCACGCGCATTCTGGCTCTTATTGCCATGCACGGCATCAACCGACATGCCTTGTTGCTCTAGCTTGTCGAGAACTTTTTCCGCGCCATGCTTGGTGCGAACAAAGATCATGGCGCGCTTAACTTCAGGCTCATGACAGATGGATTCAAGTAATTGCTGCTTGTTCACTTGGCTGGACATGATCAAGCGCTGGTCGACCCGCTCCGCTGCTGACGACAAAGGCGCGACTTGGATGCGCTTTGGGTCGGTCAGCAATTCTTCAGCGAGGTGAGCGATTTCCTTCGGCATGGTGGCCGAGAACAAGCTCGTCTGACGAGCCTTAGGGATTTCACCGACGATCAAGCGGATTGGTTTGATGAAACCCATGTCCAGCATTTGGTCGGCTTCGTCCAGGATCAAATGCTCCACCATGTCGAGGCGGATGGCGCGCTGTTTCATCAAGTCGATCAAGCGGCCGGGGGTGGCGATCAGGATATCGACGCCACGCTCCATCGAGCGGATCTGCTTGCGGATATTCGCGCCGCCATAGACCAAAGCGCCGGACAGGCCGACGAACTTGCCATAGGTGCGCAAGCTGTCAGCGATCTGGCCAGCCAATTCACGGGTTGGGCACAGGATAAGCGCGCGGCAAGCGCGTGCGCCGGCATGGATGCGGCGTTCGCTCAAATGGTGCAGCAAAGGCAGCGCGAAGGCTGCGGTCTTGCCGGTACCGGTTTGGGCGAGGCCCAAAATGTCTAGGGATTGCATGGCCGGTGGAATAGCCTGCATTTGGATAGGGGTAGGGTGCTCATAGCCTTCGCCTGCGATGGCGTTCAAGATAGGCTCAGCAAAGCCGAAATCGGCAAAAGTAGTCATGGTTTAGTCGTCTTTCACACGTCAAAGCGTGCGGTATCGCCCCCGTCATTTGGGGTGCGCACACGCGTCTGTGACGGACCTGACCTTGAGTTGCTTCAAGTCAGGCGCGCCAAATAGGGCTTACCTTCGCCCGGTGTGACCTCGCGAAACTAGACACGGTCACTTGCAACGCCCAGACGGCGGAAAGCGATGAAAGAGCCATTGTGGCTCTGATGTGGGACGTGCACTTAAACTCGGGCAGATCGGGGGGGCAGAAGCCCCTCACACCTGACTTAGCTGCCGAGTGCTTCCAGGATCGTTTTCGCACAAAGTGCCATTAAAACGAGTGAAGCCAAGGCAAACACCGCGAAGCGCGCAGCCACCAAATTAACGGTCGCTTGCACCAGCGAATGCAGTACACGAAGGCCCACATAGCCCCAAGCCAGATAAATTGAAACCCCATCGGCCCAATTTCCCACATGCGCGGCCAAAGCCAGCGCGTAAAACAGGGTCGGTTGCTCGTGTAAATGGTTATAATTATGGGCAACTTGAGCCACTTTCATGGGTAAAGCGTCTAAACTACCCGGTTTTGCCGCCCCTTGCGGGTCAATGTTGTGTTTTTGCATAGCTGGTAGTCGGGTGGCATACATCCACACCCACATGACCATTGTCCAAGCAATCAGCGCCAAAATTGGTAGTAACATGAGAGGCCCTCCCCAGAGCATTATTGTATGGGGCCAGTCTAGAATGGGATTGGCCGAATGGGAAGGTGGGGTCGCTGAGACGGCAGGGCAATCGGGTGAATAATCGCGTGACAAAAGTGTAGAGTGCTGAATCTATGACAATCCTCTGATTTGGAGGTAGATTGTGATGGATGATATTGAGGTTGCTAGCGGTGCGCTGGGTGAATCTGTTGTATTTTTGGACTATTTTGCAGAGTTACCAGATATACGGCAGTCGAGCAAAGTGTTGTACCCGCTCAATGAGGTGCTCTTGCTGAGCTTGTTGGCGGTTTTAGCCGGGGCAGAGACTTTTGTTGATATTGCACGGTTTGGAGCCAAGAAATTGGCATTCTTGTCGCGTTTCTTGCCATTCTCTAGTGGCACACCGTCTCATGATCATCTTGGTGATATCTTTGCGACGATGGACGCAGAGCAATTTGGTAGGTGCTTTGTGGCTTGGGTGGCATCTCACACGGGGGTGAGCGGTGAGGTTATCGCCATTGACGGCAAAAGCGTGCGGCGATCGTATCAAAAGCCCGGGAATAAGGCTCCTATCCATATGATCTCGGCATTTGCTGCACGCCAGCGCTTGGTGCTGGGGCAAGTGAAAGTCGATGAAAAGTCCAACGAAATCACCGCAATCCCCAAACTGCTTGCCTTAATGGACATAGAAGGTGCCATTGTCACGATTGATGCTATGGGATGTCAGCGCGCCATTGCCAAAGCGATCATTGAGAAAAAAGCCGATTATCTTCTGGCCTTAAAAGGCAATCAAAGTACGCTCCATCATGATGTGGCTTTGTACGTGAACGAGCAAAAAGGCTGTGGATTTGCAGACAGCCAAATCAGCCAGCACACCAGCGTTGACGGCGATCACGGGCGTATCGAAACCAGAAATACCATCGTTATCCATAACCTGGACTGGCTGGAAAACTGCGATGCATGGCACGGCCTCAAGGCCATCGTCGTGGTGCAAGCCACCCGCGAAATCGGCTCTAAAACAGAACATGAAACACGCCTCTATATCACGTCTTCATCACTGCAAGCCGCTGAATTAGGGCCAAATATCAGAAGCCATTGGGCCATCGAAAATAGCCTGCATTGGGTGATGGACATGGTCTTCCGTGACGATGAATGCCGCGTGCGAACGCGGCATGCACCTGCCAACTTCTCAACCCTAAAACACATGGCACTCAACCTGCTACGCCGCTCGCCCTCCAAAGACTCCCTACGCCTCAAACGAAAAGTCGCCGCTTGGGACGACGATTTCCTCGCAACACTTATCTCACTGTGATCTGTTCACCCGATTCCCCTGGCTGAGACGGCCTAATTGCGGTCCGATGGAAGGACTTTGGAGTCAGGGAGCTCTACCGTTACGTCAACGGAGGCAATCGATTGGGAAATCGCAATGAAGAATAGCCCGAGCACACAAACGGGGAGTGTCCACAGCTTCGCTTTAAAATCGTCGTTGTTCACCTTGTTCAAAAGCCGATCGCGAGCTGCCACAAAGAGCAAGAATAAAAGCATAGCGGTACTTAAGATCAAGGCAATATAAGGGATCACGTAGGCTAAGAGGAGCACCGGGTCTTTTTCCGATTCCCCAGGAACCCAATTGACCACCCCTCCGACCCAACTCAACGGGCCGCTAAGCAAAATCAGGCAACTCAACAACAAGTCGCGCCTGTCCACCTACTTCACCCCTGGGCCCAAATGCTCCAGCAGGAAAGCCTCTAATTCGGTCAGCATTTGCTGGCGGGTGGCGGTTTTCGAGAGCCAATGGTCTTCCCCACGTAGCTCAACCAGTTTCACGTTTTTCCCAGCCGACTTTAAGGCACTTGCCATCCCCGCACTTTGTTCAAAGCGCACCACAGTATCATCCCGCCCATGCATGAGCAGGATTGGGGCCTTTACCCTATTGACCAAGCGGCGCGGAGAGGCGGCCTCAATCGCGGCGCGATCGTCCGCTCCTATATGTTCCACCCAATAATTCACAGCGTTGGATTTAGAGGCCCCAGCGTCATCTTTTTCCTGCGAGATCATTCTGGGCAAATCAGAGACCCCGGCAACCGCCACGACACAGCGATAGAGGTCTGGCGTCATGGTGGCACCTGCCAACGCCGCATATCCGCCATAGCTCGCCCCCACGATGCAGACGCGCTTGGGATCGCTTAGACCTTGTTTGACAGCCCAAGCGACGGAATCCGATACATCATCTTGCATCCGCTTACCCCATTGACCACGCCCGGCATCTGCGTGGGCTTGCCCAAAGCCAGTTGAGCCGCGAAACTGGGGCTGGATAACGACATAACCGCGCGTCGCCATAAACTGGGTCCAATAGTCGAAACGAGGCTCGTCGCGGGCTTCTGGTCCGCCGTGGGGAAAGATGATGGTTGGAGCGTTCTTGATATCCTGATCACCTGGCGGCAGGGTGACATAAACAGGAATTTCTGCGCCATCGCGAGACTTGAACGTCGTTGCCTGCAGGCGACCCATTGGAACATTTTTAAGGCCCGGATAGGCTTCCCCCAAACGATTGATCTTTGGCCCAACGAGATTCAACAAGATGTATTCCGGCGGCGTGCTAGACGTCTCCATTCTGGCGACGATCTTTTTACGGTCACGGGTAAAGCTGATGATCGTGATGATTTTGCCGGGAAAGGTGGCTTCCAAAGTGGCTTGGGCTTCTTGCAGATCGGGGCTGATCATCTGGTCGATAGGCTCAAGTCCACCCAGAGAAACGCCGTAAATGATTTCTGACCACGGGTCCTTGAACACATTCTCAAGTTCCAATCCCTCTGCCCGCAAATAGGTTGCGGTCGCGCCCGTGACTGGGTCCATCGAAAACAGCTCACCAAATTCGGATTTGTTGCGCTTGCTCAGGATAATCTTGCCCTGCTTCGACAATCCTATCAGGGAAATGGCACGACTTGGCGTATCATCCAATCGCAAGACTTCTCTAAATTTCTTGGCGTCATCGGCCAGAAACAGCTTCGTCGTCATCGCCTTTGGGTCATGGTCGACACGCGCTAGTGGCTTTCCCGCACGATCGGTAATCCAGTCATAAGTGCGCTCCGCACCCAGCGCGCGGGTGAAAACTTGCTTGCCGTCGGTTGCCACCTCAAAAAGGTTTAGCGCGAAAAAATTGGAATTTGTTTCATCATAAGTGGCCATCATCACACGATTTGGCGTATCGGGCAGTGTGGAGATCAAATAAACACCCGAATTATACATTCGGACGTTGTCGTCGGAAGTCAGCAAATTCCGGATCCGACCCGTTTCAAAGTCCACCGAATAGGTGCGGTAGAACTCAGTTTTAGAAGCAAATATTCGCAATGTATCGCTGGCTGTAATCAAGACATCGCCGCCATCTTCAAATTGGATGCTGCGCAGCTTATTGGTCCCGACTTCAACGCCGATTGTCTTATTTGTGGGCACATCCAAAACGCGGACTTGGCTTTCCCCGGTCGCAGTCGTGTAGCCAAATGCGATCCGGTTACCATCGGCCGAAATGGCCACTTTTGAAATAACGGGGGCGGCGGCAAAAGCTTCCGCCGAAGATGGTGGCGCTTTTGCCAAGCCCAAGGTTGGCAATGCCAACGCCAGATAAATTGATCCCACTACAAGACCTACGAGACTAATTTTACCCATGCACGCCTCCAATGACGTCAGACTGCTACATGTTTCCCGCTTAGGCAATCCCACGCACTGGTGCGACCTTAGCTTCATCGTCTAGACCTCTGGCAGACCTCTGGAAAACTCAACATCGGCTTGCCAATCGCATCGGGCAGTCGCATGGTGGGTAAAAATCAAGCTCAGGGGGCCTCTATGCGTTCACTACTTTTATCTACCGTTTTGGCTTGTGTTGTTGTGGGGGTCGCCCATGCGCAGACTCCACCAACAGCGTCGCCTGCCACTTTTATCCATGTTGGTCGCCTAATTACTGAGCCTGGCACTGCGCCAACCACAGCGAAGACGTTGATTGTTCGGGATGGGAAGATTGAAGCCATCCGCGACGGCTATGTCGCCCCAGTTTCTGGGGCCAAACTTGTCGACCTAAAGGCCAAAACGGTGATGCCTGGGCTGATCGACAGCCACGTCCATCTGCTCTCTGAACTTTCGCCGAATAGTCGTTTGAATGAGGTGACCAAGGAAGAAAGCGACCTGACCCTAGATGGTTTGGTCAATGCGCAAAAGGCGTTAAAGGCTGGTTTCACGACGGTTGTGGATTTGGGTGCAGATGGCGATCACACGATCTTTGCCCTACGCGATCAATTTGCTTCCGGCCGTTTGATGGGCCCACGTATTCTCGCGGCAGGTGCCGCACTCAGCCCCACCGGTGGGCATGGGGATGTGCATGGCTTCCGGGAAGATATCATGCATGTGCTGGGTCCTGAAAGCGTGTGTAACGGCGTCGATGATTGCCGCCGCGCCGTGCGCGAACAGGTCAAAGCCGGGGCCAATATCATCAAGGTCACGGCAACCGGTGGCGTGTTGAGCAACACGGCCAGCGGCCTTAGTCAACAATTCTTCGACGATGAACTCAAAGCCATTGCCGATACCGCGCATTTACTCGGCAAAACCGCTACCGCCCACGCCCATGGTAAAGGCGGGATCGAGGCCGCCCTCCGTGCAGGGTTTGATAGCATTGAGCACTCCAGCTACGCCGATGCGGAGACCTTTGCCCTCTATAAGGCGAAGAATGCCTGTGTAGTGCCAACCTTATTGGCCGGTACAACCGTAACCGAAATGGCTAAAGCTGGCGGCACGCTGACAGGTGCGCAGGCTGCCAAAGCTTTAACGGTCGGTCCTTTGATGATTAATATGCTCAGCAAGGCGCGCGAAGCGGGTGTCTGCGTGGTGTTTGGCACCGATTCTGGCGTCTCCCGTCATGGCGACAATGCGCGCGAGTTTGAGTTGATGGTCCAAGCGGGCTTCACCCCAACAGAAGCCCTACGCACCGCGACTGTCGGCGGGGCGACTCACCTTGGCCTGTCGGATCAAATTGGCACCTTGGCACCGGGTAAAGCCGCAGACCTTGTCGCCGTGACGGGCGATCCTTTGACCGATGTCTCCCTCCTGCGCAAAATTGAATTTGTGATGGTTGGTGGCCGCATCGCGAAGGAGTAGGGGGGGGCAGCAGGGACAAAACAAACTTATCCCACCCCATCAGCCATCCCCGTAACCTAAGCCCATCTCTGGTGAGAGGGCGTTGTTGGTGCAGCGGCGACACGGGTTGGGGATGGGTAAGCGGGGTTAATCGAGGTGGACGTGACTGCCTCGTGTTTTCATAAAGGTTAGCTGTGCTCATGCCCGTTGTGCTTAAGCCCGACTGCCGTGTGAAGCCGGAGGTCAGGTCTTTCAATAGGCCTCAAACAAAACTCGCGGGTTCGCTCCATTTTTATAATCGCGCAATTTTGATCCTTTGGATCAAAACGCGCTTAAAATGGGCCTTTACGTGCTAGGCGGGGGGAGAACTCAAACCACCGAGGTGGGCTGGTTACCCACTCTTGGGCACACAGACTTATTTTAGCCGGGGCGCATGGCTTGCGTCGTAATCCGGGCCAGTCCGTTAATCTGGCCCACCTCATTTGGCACACACCAGGCGCCCTGGCCCCTCTGCTTCTTAAGGAGGCAACAAGGTGCACCCCTGGTGGCTTTCCGCGCGGGGCTATGGGTGTTTGCCACAAGCTTGACGAACAGATAGCGCCCTAGAGCTTTAGCATCGCAAAGCGTCTAGCAATCTGCCGGTCCAAGGAATCGCGAACATCACGGTAGGTATCCATGCGGCTATCACGACTGCCCTCCACGGCGGAGGGATCCATGGTTGGCCAGTATTCGACTTCAACAGCCAGATGGCGCGTATATTCCAAAGCGCGGTGGTGGGCTTGGGGGGCGAGGGAGATGATGAGGTCGAAGCTATCATCTTCCAGATCGGCAAAGGTCTTGGGCCGATGCTTGATGATGTCCACGCCCAATTCGTCCATGACCATCACAGCCATGGGATCAACTTGATCGGCTTTGCGTAGACCGCAGGAATCGACAAACACGCGCGTGCCAAACCTGCGCTTCATCAAGCCTTCTGCCATGGGGGAGCGAATGGCATTCATGGTGCAGCAAAACAAAACAGATTGAGGTGGGCGCACCAGATCCAACGGTGTCAGAGCCTAACGTGCAGGGCGCAGATCAGCGTAAACAGACGCCGCGCAGTATCAAAATCAAGCGAGACCTTACCTTCGAGACGCGCTTCCAGGAGGCGCGAGCCTTCATTATGCAGGCCACGTCGGCCCATATCGATCGCTTCAATCTGGGTCGGAGTCGCTTGACGGATCGCCTGATGATAGCTCTCGCAGATCATGAAATAATCGCGGACCACCCGCTTAAAGGGCGAGAGCGAGAGCACAAATATCCGCACGTCACCGCCATCGAGCAGTTTCACGTTAAAGACCAGTTTCTGATCAACCACCGACAGGGTCAGTGCATAGGGCCCATCAGGCCCATCAATCACATCAAAGTGGTTGGCTTCAAGAAGGTCGAAGATAGCGACGCGGCGCTCATGCTCCCCATCAGCAGTTTGGGCAGCCAGCGATTCCTCATCAAGGCGGACATCGGCGATACGGCGGTTGTTGGACATGGGCCTATCCTTGCAAGAGGCGGCCCATCGGTTCAAGCCCTCAAGCCTTATTTGCTGCCTTTAGCCGAAGCGCAATGCTGGCCGCATGGGCGGGTAGCCCCTCTGCCGTCGCAAGGCTAACCCCGGCCGGGCCAATGGCGGCAAGCCCTTCGAGGCCTGTGCCCATCAACGTGGTACGCTTCATGAACATGTGGGTGGATAGCCCAGATGCCCAACGCGCACGGCCACCGGTTGGGAGCACATGGTTAGGCCCGGCTAAATAATCGCCCAAGGCTTCTGGGGCATGGCGACCTAAGAAGATCGCACCGGCATGGCGCACAAGGGTGGCCAGTGCATCGGGATCATCGGTCGCAATTTGCAAATGCTCCGGTGCGCCTTGGTCACTCAGGGCCACTGCTTCTTCAAGACGCGCCACGACGATGACAGCGCCATAGGCCGGCCAAGACACAGCGGCTTCTGGGCCTGCCTCGCTACGTGCAATCATGCCAGCAACGGCGTCTAGCACGCGCTGACCAAAGGCCGCGTCATCGGTAAACAGGATGGATTGGGCTACCGCGTCATGCTCGGCCTGCGCCAACAGGTCCGCGGCAATGATGTCTGGATCATTGGCACGATCGGCGATGATGAAGACTTCGGAAGGGCCCGCGACAGAATCTATCCCGACTGTACCGAACACCAATTTCTTGGCGGTCGACACCCACGCATTGCCAGGACCAGCGATCACATCCACCTTGAGGATGGGGTCTGCGCCATAGGCCATGGCAGCAATGGCTTGCGCGCCGCCCACGCCATAAATCTCATCTATCCCCGCGATCTTGGCAGCTGCTAGAATAGCTGGGTTCTCGGCAAGCCGTGTTGGGGGCGTCATCATAACAAGACGCGCCACACCTGCGGCCTTGGCGGGCAGCGCATTCATCAGGACCGAAGAGGGGTAAGCAGCAAGACCACCAGGCGCATAAAGGCCAGCAGCATCCACTGGCGTCCAGCGCCAGCCCAGCGTGACCCCTTGCGAGTCTACCCAGCGAGCATCTTCAGGCTTGGAGCGGAGATGATAATCACTGATGCGCTGGGCGGCGAGCTCAAGGGCTTTTACCACGACCGGATCGCAGGCTTTAATCGCTGCATCGACTTGGGCGGCAGTCACGCGGACGGTCTCCGGAGTCAAAGCAAAATCGTCAAACTTTTGGCTAAGTTCTGCCAGAGCGGTAAAGCCCCGCGCCTTCACATCGGCCAGAATGGCAGCCGCGCGGCCTTCCACGCCGTCCACCGCATCGCCACGGGCTTGAAGCAGGGCTTGGTACTGGAATTGGAAATCAGGTGCGCTGGCTGAAAGGAGACGGGTCATGGTCGGTACTTAGCGCGCCCTTGGCCCTTTGGGGAGGGCAAGGGTGCAGACCTCGGCCGAAAGCCTCAGTTCAGATGTCGTGCTTAGGTCGTGCTACTGCTTCGCGCGGCTCGCCTAAGTCGGCCAAGGTCACGTCGATACATTCGGCTTGGAGCACGATTTCTCCGCCATCGGCGAGCCCTAAACGTAATTTGCCACCGGGGGCTTCTTCACGCTCAAACGTAATGGCCAACAGGCTCGCAAACGCATCGCGACGCGATTGGGCAACCTTTTTCGACTGGACGCTCAAGACGCTATCAAAGGATACTGCAGCCCAAACACGTTGGCCCGCCCCCTTCTCCACGCCAGCTTCCCAGACAAACCGCTGGAGGCGCAAGGTAAAGCGGCGCTTGGTGGGCGACCAAAC
>JBEAVQ010000086.1:0-10806 GCA_041160865.1 Pseudomonadota bacterium
GGCTGGGAATGATCAGATCAAACGCATCCTCAGCCTTGCGACCGTGCTGGGTTGGGAATGCCAGCGGACCAATGACTTTGTGAAACTCAAACACCGAACCCGGCCAACCGTGGCTGAGTAAGAGCGGCCGATTGCCACCTGCCTCGCCCACAATATGCAGGAAGTGGATATCTTGGCCGTCAATTGTGACTTGAAACTGTGGCAGGCGATTGAGATCGGCCTCGACCGCGCGCCAGTCATAGGTTTTGAGCCAAAAGTCCTGAAGCCCTTTCAACCATGTTGTGGAGGCACCGCGAGACCAATCGTCAGCCCCTTCATCAGCTGGCACGTCCGGCCATTGGAAATCCGCGACCCGCCGCTGAACTTCATCAAGTTTGGCTTGCGGGATCTGGATGGAGAATGGCTTTACGTTGTTGCTCATGATTAATTCGGCCAATATGCGATGACGTCATCCTTAGTGGCCTTGGTACCTAGGGCTCGGTCAATGGCGATGGGGCCTTCCAGCGTAGCAGGATAGAGCGGCTTGCGACCACCGGCCTTATGATCATCCAACAACTTGCGAAGTTTGGCCACCATGTCAGGTCGGGCCGCTGCTAGATTTGTTTTCTCGGTTGGGTCGGTGGCGAGGTCATAGAGGTAAACAGCGCCTGGCTTTTCGATCACCTGAAGTTTCCAATCCAGATGACGCACAACCCGGTAGCCATCGCTCTGCCAGAAGATGGTGTCATGCGGACGCGCATTTGCGGCCTTACCTTCTGCGTGGGGTAGAATGTTGACGCCATCAATCGCCACACCCTTGGGAAGTGCCGCCCCAGCTGCTGCGGCCAAAGTTGGCATCAGGTCAATGTGGGCGACGGGGGCTTGTACTTGTGTACCCGCAGGAATTTTCCCAGGCCAAGACATGAACATAGGCACGCGAATGCCCCCTTCAAACAAAGAAAGTTTCCAGCCCCGGAAAGGCTTGTTGATCTCCGGCAGACCAATATAGCCCGGGCCGCCATTGTCGCTTGAGAACACGATCAAGGTGTTGTCGGCCATGCCTTGTTCCTTCAAGGTCGCGACAATCCTTCCGACGCTGCGGTCAAGCGACACGATCATCGCTGCATAGACCCGCTCGCGCTCAGAACTCATCGGGCCCACGGCATCATAGTCAGACTTCGTGGCTTGCAACGGCGTGTGAACAGTCCAATGCGAGAGATTGATGAAGAAAGGTCGGTTCTTATTGGCCTTGATGACTTCAATCGCTTCATCAGTCCAGTAATCGGCGAGATAGCCGCGTGGCTTGAACCATTCCCCGTCATTGTAGGATGCCGCATATTCCATACGTGCCCACAAAAATTTGTCGATCGGGTCAAAATCGAGCATGGCGTTGACGGCATTGGGATCATCTTCGGGCAAGTGAAGGCCGCTAGCCATCAACAGGCTTTCGTCAAACCCTTGGGCATTGGCTCCAAATTCAGGGCCAAGGCCAGTGTGCCACTTGCCAATATGAACGGTGTGATAGCCACGCGTCTTCAAGACTTCGGCGATGGTGACTTCTGAGCCGGGCAAACCTTGTTTGTCGTACTTTGGCATCTCAGCCACGCGGTCGGCATGATAGATGACGGGCGGCATGCCACTTTGTCCACGCATGGAGTCCGCCACCATTTTCACGATCCGACTCATACCGTCTGGCGTTGGGGTAAATTCAAAGCCCGTGCGGGTTGGATAACGCCCTGTCATGATCATCGCGCGCGACGGCGCGCAGCTGGCCGTGCCTGAATAGGCCTGACGGAATGCCACGCCTGAGCCGGCTAAAGCATCGATGTTTGGGGTTTTGATTTTGCCATTGGCGAGGCCGCCGCCAAAAGTCGAGATATCATTATAGCCTAAGTCATCAGCCAGAATGAAAATGATATTGGGCGGGCGGTCGCCTGCGGTGGCTTGTGCTGCTTCAGGGCCCTGCATCCACGCGATGGGCTTATTATCGGGAATATCGGTGCGCTTTTGGGAAGCTGCTAAAGCCAGAACAATGTCTACCCGCTTCACATATGCCAGCGCGGCTAAGCCCACGACGGCAACCAAGCCGCCTAACAGGATTTTCTTCAGCATAACGTCAGTCTCCCCCAATTATTGTTTTAGTTTGTTTCGAACAGCACTTCGCAGCCTGTGTCGGCAAGGATCCCACGGCAAGCCGCAGCATCATGGGCCGACAAGGACCTTGCATGGTCTTTGAGCCAAACCAGACATTTAGCCTGATAGGCAAAGGTTGGTTGCGTCCAAGCGCGGCCATCAATGACGGTCTCAAAACTCGATTGGCCAGCGAGGGCAGCTTGGGCGTTGGCATGCAGGAAAGGCACATAGACGCGGCCAATCTCAGAGAGAAGCGGCGCGAGACGCGCTTGCGCCTGATCGCGGGCAAGCCAGTCCGTCTCTTGAGGATCAAGGCCTGAGAGGTCTTCCATCAAATCGATCCAAGCGCGCAGGCGCGGGGCACGTTCGGCGCAGAGAGCGGCGGGGCTTGGGTCGACCACGCCCAACTGGGTCAACTGGCCATAAAGGCCAAAGTCAGCGGTGCCAGGCCTTGCGCCGATCACAAAGCCGGCGGGCTGGATAAGGGCCTCCAGCACGTCCACTAATCGCTCATACGATTGCTCAATCGTCGCGGCTGTGATCGCGTTAGACCCCACGACATAGAGGCGATCAATCTGGCGCTTTGAGATAAAGTCTGAGGCAGCCTTGGCGTCCGCATTAGACGTTGTCGTATCATGCCAGAACACCAATTGCGGTCCGGCATGGGCAATATCGGCTTCCCGTGCCCAGCGATAATGGAACATCGCCTTAGTCAACCATTCATCAGCAAAGTCTTCGATCAAATGATCTAGAAACGCGATAACCGGATCGCTCGGCACCAAGGCGCGACCTGTATACTCATGTTCCAACCGCGCCAGAATGGGCGTGGAATCGACTTGCGCTTCATAACCACCGCCGGCCTGAGGAAAATAGACGGTTGGCAGGAGCTTTACCTTGGCCTCCGGAAAGCCCGGCATTGGGCTGCGATGGCTACCCCAATGCAGCGCATAGGGAATGTGGCGATAGCGCAAGGCTGCAATGACTTTGCGCGTATAGGGCGAGCCTGCAGCCCCTAAGACATGAAGGCGCGACGGGGCTATAGCATCAGACATCAAGCAGCTTTCTTTTTTCGACTAAAGAGGGCGAGCGCGCCACGAACAAGGGCAAATAAGACAAGGATCAGGACCAAAACAAGGCCCGCCAAGTGCCAACCATAGAACTCAAGCTGGCGCATGGTGCTGTTAAATGCGGCCTGACGCTGAACCTTATAGCCCTCAGGTAATTCAAGCACGCCATTGGCTTTTGCATAGGCCGCATAGGCGCGTTCTAGATCGGCACGAACTTCAGGCAATTGCGTCGACAAGTCCGTTGTTTGGCCAGGGTCATTGACGACGTGAAAAAGCCGCCACTGATTGTCGCCATAAGGAGGGTTGTATTTCACCAGTGTGTAATCGCCCTTGGTGATGGCCGCATTGCCAGAAACCTCCACGCCCACTGCGTCATTCGGGCCATAAACAGCTTGCGCTTGCCCCGTCAGCACGGGGGCAAGGCTGCGCCCGGAAATCGGCTTGGCATCAGGGATGGTGGGTGCGCCCCCCACAAGGTCGATCACGGTCGGCGTGATGTCTTGCACAAAGGCTGCGGCATTGACGGCCTTGTCGGCGGCAATGCCGGGGCCAGCCATCAGCAACGGCACATGTAGGCCACCGCTGGAGGTATAAAATTTGAACAAATAGCTAGGCGTTGCCAAAGCGCTTGCCCACTCAGGCCCGATCCAATTGTGGCTGCCGCGTTCGCCCAAATTAGCCAACTCACGCGTAAAGCCGTGTGTCTTCATCCAGAGACTAAAGCCGCGCTCGCCTCCGGGATTGCTGGGCTCTGGGCCATTGTCTGAGGTGATAACAAAGATTGTGTTTTCAAGCTCACCGGTCTTGTCCAAATGCGCAACCAGTCGGCCAATCTCTACATCGGTGGCCTCGATCATGCCGGCATAGACTTCCATCGCCTTGGCCTGCATCTTCTTTTCATCCGCACTCAAACTGTCCCAAGCGCGCATGCTTGTATGCATGGCAGGTGCCTCTGCATCCTTAGACACAAGGCCCAAAGCTTTGGCGCGCTCAAACCGGTCTTGGCGCAATTGGTCCCAACCGCCATCAAACCGGCCGGCATATTTCTGGGTATAGTCGCGAGGCGCTTGCACGGGGATGTGGACAGCTTGCAAGGAGACATAGGCCAAAAAGGGCTTATTGTCTTTTGGTCGCGCGACCAGATAGTCGAGCATCTTGTTGACGATCACCGTCGAAGAGAACTGGCCGCTTGGATAGGAGGTGGGCTTATCATCCTCAAACCAAGGTGCCTCATTATAAAATGGCATATAGGGCTTATCATCCCAATTATCGGCCCCTGAAGCATCCAGCGCGAACGATCGGTCAAAGCCACGGGAGCCGGGCAATTGCCCCGGCCCATCGCCTAAATGCCACTTGCCACTCATGTAGGTTTGATAGCCAGCAAGGCGCAGACGTTCTGGCAAGGTGGCGGCATTGGGCTCTAAATGCAAACCATAGCCGGGCTTGCCGACATGCTCTTTCGGCAGCACCTCTTTGATCGTCGCCACCCCAGCTTGATGATTGGTCAGGCCCGTCAGCAACATGGCGCGGGAAGGCGAGCACAGGGGCGAGGTTGAATAGCGGTTAAAGCGGGTACCCCGACGAGCGATGGCGTCAATGTTCGGCGTCTTAGCCTCGCCGCCATAAATACCCAGATCCATCAAGGCGGCATCATCAAACAGGATGATGACAACATTGGGCTTAGTCTTGGTCGCGGAGCCTTTGGGACTTGCTTGCCCAGAAGCGGACCCCGCACCTGCAATGAGCGCCAAAGTACACAGTGCGGTACCTGCCGCGTGCATCCAGCCAAACAAATGTCTGTTAGTTTTGCCCACTTCCCCCCCCAAACCAGTCCATTGTTTTGACACGATGATTGTCATTGGATGTGCGAAGGGTCAAGAGAATTCCAGTCACCATCACGACCTACCTCAATTGCGCAAGACCTGACTTTTTGAAAGCTTGCCCTGGCTGTCCAGCGAGACCAAATCACCATCCTGCATGATCCAGAACGGCCCCTTAAACTTCTGCTTGGCATCGCCTAAGAATGGCCCTTCCAAGGCCTTGAGCGGTAGAGCCGGCACGATATGGGTCAAGGCTACGCCACCGACCTTGGCAGTATTGGCAATATCGGCGATCTGGCTAGGCGTCGCGTGGTAATTCTCAATATCGTGGAAGACTTGGCTGACACCCGCCTGCCCCGAATCCTTAGCGGCCTTGCCCATGATTTGGGTGAGGTTCGGAGCGATCGCCTCATGCACCAACAGATTGGCACCTTGAGCTGCCTTGGTCACGCAGTCACATGCCTTCGTATCGCCACTGATGACAATCTTCTGCCCGCCATACTCAATTCGATAACCCAAAGATGGCTCGATTGGCCGGTGATCCACGCCAAAGGCAATGATTTTCAGCCCATCCTGATCATATACAACAGCCTCTGACCCAATAGCCGGGGCCGCAAAAGGCTTAGCCTCAAATCCAAAGCCCGAGGGTGGAACGATCGCTGCGCCATGATGGGCGACCCGATAACCGCGATCTTGGCTGTAAACTTGGGCAAGGCCTGCCGCGATCTGTTCAACCCCTGTCGGCCCATAGAGCGGCAAAGGTGATTTGGCTGAACTTGACGCCCATCGTTGTAAGCCCAGGCCGCCTAGACCATCGATATGGTCTGAGTGGAAATGGGTTAAGAATACGGCCTGCACTTGGCCAGTTGGCAGACCCATCAGATTGAGAGTTTCAGCCGATCCTTCTCCCGCATCAAACACAAAGAGCTTGCCGCCTGCAACAATCGCCAAGCAAGGCCCGGCCCGATCACGGTCCGGCATGGGCGAACCCGTACCACAAAAGCCCGCATGCAGACCGGTCTTCAACCCTTCGATGGTTGGATTAGCAAGGGCTTGATCGGCACCGCGTTCGAGCACTGCCAGAGCGATCTTATCCCGGTTAAAGAAACCGACGGTCGCCACGCAAACAAGGAGCCCCGCGACAATAGCAAGAATTGGCTTGGTTTTCATGGCAACCTCATCAACGGCTTAACAGCAAAACGCTATATTGACACTATAAGTGCAATAATCAGCCTGTCAAACAACCAAGATCTTTTTTGTCGCGGTTGTGTTCTTCCTGCCTAACGCGCGTCACGAACCAAGCGAAAGCCGATGTGGTTGCTTGAAAAGTCAATATCCTGCGGCTGACGGGCTTGGGGCCGGTAGCGTCCACAGAAATTATCTGAACACAACCAAGACCCACCTTTCACTGTCCCTGAGACGCCGTCCTGAAACGGGGTTTCGGTCCATTCCCAGACGTTTCCGATCATATCATAAAGGCCCAGTTTGCTGGGCGGAAAGCAGCCAATGGGCGCGGTTGATTTAAAGCCGTCAGCACCTTCATCCAAAATGGGAAACAGCCCCTGCCACGTATTGGCTCTTGGGTTCTTTTGCGGATCATAAGCACCAGATCGCGTGTTGGTCTGATCGGGCAAGCCGGACTGTGCGGCATATTCCCACTCAATTTCACTGGGCAAACGCGCACCGGCCCATTCCGCGTAGGCTTTGGCATCTTGGCGAGACACATGAATGACAGGCTTGTTTTCTTCGCCCTCAATCGTGCTCCCGGGTCCTCTTGGACTTTTCCATGTCGCGCCCGGCACCAGTTTCCACTGCCCCGGCTGGCCGTTCTTGCCAATCTCAAACACGGCAGACCCCGCCCCGCCGTCTTGTCGTGTCAGCGACTTTTCCGCATCTGTAACATAGGCCTTCGCAGCGACAAAAGCGGCAAACTCGCGGTTTGTCACTTCATGTGTCTGCATCTCAAACCCTTTTACCTGCACGCGCATGGACGGGCCTTCCTCTGGGAAGAACGGGTCTTGGCCCAACAAAACTGATCCTGCAGGAATTTTCACCCAAGCACCCTGCTTTGCGACCGGAAAACCGCAATTGACCTTGGCCTCACCATTCTTGACCTCAGCTTTAGGCTGACAGCCAGATGCTAGGAAGAGTGGCAGCAAAATAAGGATGGCACGTATCAAGATGTTAGCTCTTTCAAGGCGTCTTCAATTACCCACAAGCGGTCCTGACCCCATACGCAGATATCGTTGACACGAAAACACGGAACGCCCCAATGGCCAATCTCCAAAAGCTCCAGCCGATTGGCCTCGGCTTCTTCTCGCCAGTTTTCGCGGGCCAGTTGTTCGCGCGCCTCTGGCCACGCAAGTCCGGCCGTTTCGACAATCTGCTTCATCCCCGAATCAGAGCCCGCGTCCACGCCTTGTGACCACACGGCACTCAAGAACGAGTCAACAAATTCATACCCTCGCCCCTGCTGCATGGCCCAAGCCAGAATGGCATAGCCGCGCTCAACCGGCTTGCCGACTGGATCTGCAATTCGCCCAAAGGGGATGTCGAGGCGACGGGCTTCCCGCGCATTATCGAGCGTGAAATAGCGGCTCTTCATCGGTGGCACGGGCAGACCGCGCATCACCATGGGCAGAACAAAGCGCAATCGCAATTCCGCCCCATAGGCATCGGCCAGCGCCTTGGCTCGATGGGCCGAGAGATAAGTATAAGGGCTGCGGAAGGACAAATACCAATGCAATACAGGCTTTGCACCGGTGGCCGGCTTAAGAGCCGCGAGTTGCAAACCAGGCGACGGAAAGATCAAGGCGTCGGGTGCGCCCGATATCTGCGCCCCAACACCCCTCAAGCGGGTTTCAAGATAATGCAGGCGATCAATGCCCCAATACCATTCCCCACCATAATGCAGCATCGCGCCCATAAAATGGCCAAGTCGGGCGCGTTCGGCGTTACCCTTTGCACAGCGATCGCCGGTCGCCGGAGTTGCAGGGAGTTCGATGGTGCCAGCCCATAGCGCCTCGCTAATTGACAGCGCACGCGGCCAGAAATCTTCCGCCCCTATTGCTGCGGCAAACTGATCTTGCGCTGCACGTACCGCCTCGGGTGCTGGTTGCACGCCGTGATCTTCAAACCCAAAGCCAGACTTCATCGCCAGCTGCGCGCTATCTTCGCGGGCGTAGGCAATCAGGCGGTCCCGCTCTGGCGCCGCCCAATCATCGGGGGCCCCAACCAGCCAGACATGTAGGTCGACATCGTAACGGCTGCGAAACAGGTCCAAGGCTTGCAGGGCAAGATGGCCATAAGGATCGTCGATCTGGTGAAAATAGTCGATGCGGTGGCGCGCACCCTGGCGCTGGCGCTCTTTTTCAAATTTGTCGCGGGCCGCATCTTGGCGCTGCGCACTGGTGATGGCCTCAGCCACTCGCGAAACTACAAGCGTTTTCAGTGACATTGCTCGCTCCCCTTTTTGTTTATCACCAGCCTATGTTTTGGCGCACAGAATGTCAAAAAGGATGCCGCCGCACCCATCACGATCTGCCCTAATAGACCATAAGCGGAAAATGGCTTAGGTAGAATAAATGTCTTTTGAACGAGGATTGCCCATGCGGGTGTCGAAGCTTTTAGCCTTTTGCCTTTTAAGCACTGCTGCCTGTGCGCAGGCACCGGGGCCAGATGCCCCAGAACTCGGCCAAGCTTTTTCCACCCGCATCAACGCTGTGAGTATCTCCGCCCAAAACTTAACCGGGATCACTGCGACAGTCGCAGCTGACTTCATCTATGCGCTGCGGCTCGATACCCGGCGACAAACGCCGAGCCTGCCTGCAGAGTTTGGCGGTCTTTCATCTCTCACAGTGCGAGCGATTGACGGTGATATGGTCGCCTTTGACGCCTTGACAGATCAAGGCCACCTCGCCCGCTTCTCGGCACCCAATCCGTCGACTTGGGGGCAGGCAGCCCCGCCCCCATCAATCCAAATTCACTTGACCACCATTACAGATCCAGCCGGCAGGCCGTTACGGGGAACCAATCAAATCGATAGTGAAGGCCTCGCCCCCACTAACACTGGTTTCCTGATCAGCTTTGAGCGCGACCATCGCCTCATCGAGCTGGGCAAAGGCGAAGGCTATCAAAGCCAAACGGGCCCGATCCTATCTGGCTTTGACGGTCTTGAATCGAATGGCGGGATGGAAGCCCTAGCCCGATTGCCCAATGGCCAATTCTTGGCCGCAGCTGAATATGGGCCAGATCGGTTGGCCGATCATTCCGCGAAGCTTAAAGCGCCCTATTGGATCTTTGATCAGGTTAGCAAAGCAGTGACCGCCCCGCTTGGTACCTTTGAAAACCAAGGCCGCTTTGGCATAACAGATATACGCGTCCTGGATCAGGAAGTGTGGGTGCTCAAACGCTCCTATGACTCCGCCACCAAGATCACCTTATCTCGATTGGAAACATGCAGCCTCCCAAGCGTTCTAGCAGGCAAGCCAATCTGTACTTTGAAACTCGCCCTCTCTCCACCCTTTCCGATGGACAATTACGAGGGCCTTGCCGTGATGCAAGACCCACAAAACAGGGGCAATGTCGTTTTCATCCTGTCAGACGATAATTTTTCTGCCGATCAAAGCACATACCTGCTTGCCTTTCGGTTAGACGCCCCCGCCTCACCCGCCGCCTTAAGCACCGGAGCAACGCCATGACCTTCTTCAAGAACAGCCTCTTCGCAGCGATCTGCCTGATGGCGGCCCTTGCCCTATCTGCGTGCCATCCGGCCCCCACCAACACGGTAGCCGCGGCTGGGATGGACGGCATGGACCATAGCCAAATGGATCATGGTCAAATGAATCATGGGAACATGATTGGGTCAGGCGATGCGGCTGCTGCCACAGCGCCCTCAACCAAGGCCTTTCAAGCGGCCAACTCGACCATGCACGAGAAGATGGCCATCCCCTATTCAGGCGATGCCGACAAGGATTTCATCGACGGCATGATCCCCCATCATGAAGGCGCAGTCGCCATGGCCCGCGTCGTACTTGAGCATGGCAAAGACCCTGAAATCCGCAAATTGGCCGAGGACATCATCGCTGCTCAAGATCGCGAAATCAGCCAGATGAAGGCGTGGCAAGCCAAGAACAACAACCCGTAAACCCAGCCACCCCGACTGCCCAAGCGATGTTGAATCCATCGCCCATCTGGGCTACCGACACTTATGCGCTGCACCCGTAGCTCAGCTGGATAGAGTGTTGCCCTCCGAAGGCAAAGGTCACAGGTTCGAATCCTGTCGGGTGCGCCATTGTGCGCCATTTTTCCACAAAAAAACAATATGATAACGAATTAAAGATCCTGGCGTTCTCGTCAGTTTTTATTTGGATACCACCCGGATACCACATTTTGGAGGCAGAATCACGATGGGGGATTTTGTTTTCTTTTGTTTCGAAATGTGGCGCAGTGCGTCGATTGGTTTCGACTTGGTCACTCGCCAACGCGTTGGACAAAGCGCCGTGACTGACGTGCTCCGTCTGGCCCGAACAATGGGTGCACTTCATCAAGGCCACAGACTCTAGGCCAAATCGGCCCAACGATGGGTAGCAGTGCAGACAGGCAGACGCCCTCAGCCACATTCGCGGCATGATCTCAGGGTGCAGCGGAAGGCGAAAATGACAAAGCTTCGCCAAGCGCAACGTTTACTTTGTCAGAGCCATCACTGAGTTGACACACAATAACTTGAGTTCGGTCAAGTGTGATAATTCGATGGTTGTTAAGAAGGTTGGCGATCCTCTGGCCCCAATCTTGTAAATCCAAAAAGG
>JBEAVQ010000175.1:0-3146 GCA_041160865.1 Pseudomonadota bacterium
TTCTACTTGCTCGAGGCCAACGCGAACGTCAGCAACCGCTCCGGCCAACTCCCACCAAGCCGTGCGCAATTCACCAGCTAGTTCGAGGCGAGCCACGTCAAGTTCGGCCCCAGCACGGGCTGCCAAGGCATCCGCCTCACCGCGCAATGCTTCGCGCTCGCCCCGTCGCCACAGAGCGGCACTGATCCCGCCCTCAACTTCAAAATAACCTGTGCCGGAACCAATTTGATCTTGCCGTGCACTTGCATCAGCTTCTGGCGGCCCAGCAAACCGACGGGCCGAGAGAGCGCGGCGCGCATCGGCTGATCCACGCAGCGCAACAGCGTCCGCATCTGCCGCGCGACGTGCGACAGCCGCATCAAGAAGCGTTGACCAGCGCGTTGGCATGGCTTCATTCGCGCCACTGATTTCTTGCGCTTGTGCGGCACCTGTCACCGCAAGGGGCGTCATAACTGCAAAGGCGAGAGACAAGGGCGCAAAGACAGACTTCCGCCGTCGGCGCTCATAGTTTTGGGAATTCATTAAATGGGTCTCCTGATCACGATCCGTGGACCCAGCGGACAAGATGTCTGCTAGGCAATAGTCGGATGGATCAGGCTCGCGGCGGTCGTTTCAGGCCGTAAAGGCGATGAGGCAAATCAAAGGGTGCTTCGGCGTCAGGCTTTAGTGAAACAACCCAAAGCTCAACCTTTGAAATTTGCGTGTCGGCAGCGCTCAGTGTCGCATTGGAATGGGCCAAGCAGCAGCCACCACAATGACCGCTTTGCGACTTTTCTTCGGTTGGCTTCGGCATCTTCTCGCAGAAGTCTGCGGCCTCAACAGTAGCGCTCACGTGATCGACTTCCACTGAAGAGCAGGGAGGATTGCTCTCGCAGGTCGCCCGCCAACTAGCCGCACTCGTCGCGACTGGCGCAAAGGCCATCGTCAACGCGAGGAAAAAAGCAAACAGGGCGCGAGTCAGCTGCATGTCACATAAATATACCGGAGGGGGGTATATGGCAAGCCTCGAATTTTCCCTAGTCGATCGATTTCGTCAGCGCTTGCATGAGGTCGCCCAAAAGTTTGCGTTGTGCATCAGCGTCGCCAGCTGCAATCGCGCCTTCGATGCAACTTTCCATATGTAGCTTCAGAACTTCCGCTTCCACCTTCGTCAGCGCCGCACGCGCTGCTTGGACTTGGGTGACCACATCCATACAGTCACGATCTTCTTCCAACATTTTCTGTATGCCACGCACCTGCCCTTCAATACGGCGAAGGCGGGTAAGCAGTGCGGCTGGGTCTTTATGCGTATGGGCCATGAGACCTATGTTGGCCTAAAGGCACCGAGATTCAAAGGTATTTTTCTGCTGCGGACCTAGATTTCGCTTCGGTCTAGGGACCTGAGTCAGCGATGTCCGCTTTCGGGTTCAGTTGAGTTGGCCGTTATTGGCCAGGTTTGGCGCAGAGCAGACCAAGGGACAAACTTGGAAAGTGATGTTCGTACATTTCAAGCTTCTTGCGATTTAACTTATAAATTTTCAACCGGCTCGGCATTCCAACGTCACGAATTGGCGCTGTGATTGCCTCGCGCTTACGTTGTCTCTCTGCTCAAGCCGTCAGATCTGAATGCCATTCGAGGCCAATTCTTGTGCCAATCCAGACAATCTTGCTATCTTTAGTACCGTGGCTGCAGCGAAGTTGGTAACTGGTTTAGGCAATTCCTGAAGTTGGAATGATCAGTTCATAGCTGGTGCTACGGCCCCCTTTGGGGCCGCGTGTCAATGCTCCTTTGGCGATGAGATCGTCAATGTCACGCGATGCGGTATCTTGGGAACATTTGGCAAGCCTCGCCCACTTTGACGATGTGAGCTTACCTTCAAATCCATCGAGCAACCGATTGAGCACAAGGCGCTGGCGCTCGTTTAAAAGGTGTTCGTTCATCGACTCCCAGAAGCGCGCTTTAGCGAGCACAGCACTTAGTGTCTCGTCAGCCTGATCAATCGCGCGATCAAGGCAGCCTAAGAACCATTGCAGCCAAGGTGTAATGTCAAGAGATCCTTTTTGGGTGGTCTCTAACATATCGTAATAGCGGTTCCGTTCGGCTCGAATTTGCGATGACATGCTATAGAAGCGTTGTGGACTATTTTCGGAACGTGCCAAAACAAGGTCAGCGATCGCACGCGCAATACGTCCGTTTCCATCTTCAAATGGGTGGATGGTAACAAACCAAAGATGTGCGATGCCGCCTACGATCACGCCGTCTATCGTTTTGTCCGCGTTGAGCCAATCGAGGAATTGGTTCATTTCATTTTTAAGACGCGATGCGGCAGGCGCTTCAAAATGAACCCGTTCACGACCAATTGGACCTGAAACAACTTGCATTGGACCTGTTAGGTCGGTGCGCCAGTTGCCAACAACTATCTTGCTCATGCCGCTGCGGCCTGTCGGGAAGAGGCTTGCGTGCCATCCAAGCAAACGATCTTCAGTCAAAGGGCTTTCATAATTTTGGGTGGCGTCGAGCATCATTTCTACAACACCTTCGACATGCCGCTCGGCGGGGACGAGGCCCGCTATTTTCATGCCTAATCGCCGTGCGATGGAGGAGCGAACTTGACCCTTATCAAGTATCTCGCCTTCGATTTCGCTTGATTGAGTGACATCGGCCGTCAAGGTTTGCAGGAGGGCTTCGCTGCGAAGTGAGAAACCCAGTCCCTCCATCCGACCAATCAAGCGACCCTGCCGGTGACGCACATGGGCGAGACTTGCAGCCAATTCTTGGTCTTGCCAAGTGAAGCTTGGCCATGTCTCCTGCACATGAATATAAGCCATAGTCTCCCTATCTCCTGCGGAGATTATGGCTGACAATCTCCGCATTTGCAATATAATATCCGCAGAATATGCGGAGATTAAAGCCACCAATCTCCGCAGCGCCTCACATCGCTTTCGAGAGTACCTCAAAGCTGGCGGTCAAAGGGCATGGCCGGCCAGCCGACCAAGCCACTTTTAATCAACGCGCCGCCCGCTTTTGCCTTCATGCGCATCAGAGATGACAAGCTTGACCCCGCGCAGACCCCGCGCAGACCCCGCCGCGTGAGAGAACGTAGGAACTCTGTCCAGAAGGGTTCGGCCTCTGATGCACCGATCTGCATGCCCAAGACTTCACGCCG
>JBEAVQ010000087.1:0-11972 GCA_041160865.1 Pseudomonadota bacterium
AGACTCCGACATCATCGACTGCAACGGCCTCTATGGCTCGAGCTGCGATCCAACCCACCAGTTCCGTTCGGTGCAGCGTACCACATGGTCTGTTGGCGACTTCCAGTTGTCCTACAACTGGCGTCATTTCGCTGCCATCGAGTTGGAAGAGACTTTGAAGCCTGGTATCTTTGATGCCTTCGAAAAGATCGAAGCTTATAACTACATCGATCTGTCGGCTTCTTGGGATGTGAACTCGGCTCTGTCGCTGACCGCATCGGTTGCTAACGTGTTCGACGAAGATCCACCAATCATCGGTAACGAAACTGGTACGACTTCGTACAACTCGGGCAACACCTTCCCATCGAACTACGACGTTTTGGGCCGCGTCTATGCGCTTGGCATCAACGTGAAGTTCTGATCTGATTTTTCAGATTGAAACATGGCGGCGGGTCCTTCGGGACCCGCCGTTTTTGTTTGCATGGCCCATGCTTGCGTCCCCCCGATGATGGTTTCATAAAGCGGGGAGGGGGTAATGCATGACCGCACAGATTGATGCTTTGGTAGCTCAAGCCGAGAAAGCCGCCGGCGAAGGCCGATGGGCAGACGCAGAGCGGCTGTGGGGTGACGTGGCAAAGGCTGCACCCGATCATGGTTTGGCGCTGCATCGCCTCGGCATTCATGCCTTCCAGCGTGGTGCCTACCTTGAGGCTGAAGCCGCGTTAGCGCGGGCTTGTACCTTAACCCCGCAAGATCCCATGGTTGCACTGATGCTGGCCAATACCCGACGTGAATTAGGCCAGGTTGAGGGTGAGTTTGCAGCCCTGCAACTCGCGCTGTCGGCAGACGCCTATTTCTATCCCGCGCTTCTGGCAAAGGGTGCCATCTATGAGCGCCAAGGCCGATTGAAGCTGGCGGCTGTTACCTACCGCAACGTGCTTAAGATTGCGCCACCAGAGGCCCATTGGCCGCCTAGCCTAGCGCATGGTCTGTCCCGGGCAGCGAAAATCGTACGCGATTATCAAGAGGCGTTTGCCATTACCCTGTTTGAAGCGGTTGGTGGGGCAGGGGGGCTGTCCGGCCAATGGCAGGAAGCCATCTCGATAATGTCGGGTCAAACCAAGCCCTATCATGCTGATTGCAATCAACTTCACGTACCGCGCCTGCCAGCCATTCCATTTTTTGATCCCAAGGACTTTTCCTGGGTACCTTCTATTGAAGCACAGACTGCTGCGATAACCGAAGAGCTAAAGTTCGCCCTAGAGCGCCAACAAGATGCCTTCCAGCCCTATATCGCTTACAAGCCCGGCGATCCTGTCAACCAATGGGCTGAGCTCAATCACTCACAGCGCTGGAGCAGTCTGTCGCTGTGGCGCGGTGGCGTTCGCGATGAGGCCAATTTGGCAGCCTGTCCGAAAACGGCGGCAGCTCTTGAAGAAGTTGAGATGGCCGAAATTGGTGGGCTCTGTCCAAATGCCATGTTCTCAGCCCTCGCACCCCATACCGAAATCCCACCCCATCATGGCGAGACAAATGCCCGCCTTGTCGTGCATCTGCCCTTAGTGGTGCCCAATAACTGCCTCTATCGCGTTGGCTTTGAACAACGACGTTGGGAAGTTGGCAAGGTTCTGATCTTTGATGACACGCTCGAACATATGGCGCGCAATGATAGTGATGAATTGCGCGTCGTGTTGATCTTTGACGTCTGGAACCCGCTCCTCTCGCGTGAAGAGCAGGCCTTAGTTCAAACGCTTACTCAAACCGCCCGCCAATTCGCGATGGATTAGATGCGGTAGCGTCTAATGCACCCGCATCGGTTCGCTCATCCTAGGCCCTCTGGCTTGGGAGGCTTCGTTTAGGATCTGCGACAGGCGCTCATCACCTGCTATGGCACCAATCACGGTCGCTGCGCGAGCGGTGGCTTTGGCGTTTGCAGCACTGGCCCCAAAGGCACGACTGAGGGCTGTCAGCGGGTCATCGACGCTTGGATAGCTTCGCAAAATAGCTTCGCAAAGTGATACTGTCCTTCGCCTCAATCTTGGCCAAAGCTTTGGCCTTCAAGATCGCCGTGCGCAGGCCACCAATCTGATCAACGAGGCCCAGGTCTTTGGCTTCATTGCCTGTCCAAACGCGGCCTTTTGCAATCTCTTGCACGCGGGATAAAGGAAGTTTCCGGCCGGCAGCGACTTTACCCGTAAAGTCCTCATAAATACGTGTGACCGCCGCATTCATCGCTGCCTTCTGGCTGTTGGTGTAGGGCGTTGCAGGGGAGTAGGCACTGACAAAATCACCGCCCGTTTGGATCGAGGCAATATTGGCGCCTGTGTAGCGGTTGAGCGCGTCATTGATCACAAACTTGCCATTGAACACCCCGATGGAGCCAGTAAGTGTCGATGGCATCGCAAGGATCGCATCTGCCCCGGTTGAGACATAATAGCCGCCAGAGGCAGCATAAGCACCCATCGAGACGACAACGGGCTTGCCGGCCTTTTTAGCCCGCTCAATCGCGGCCCAAATTTGATCCGATGCGCTGGGGGAGCCGCCAGGCGAGGAAACCCGGAAAACAATCGCCTTAACGGCATCATCATCGGTTGCATCGCGGATGGCTGCAGCAAAATCGTCGCTGGTAATATTGCTTTCTTGGGCGAATGGGTCGCCGCTGCGTTCGCCAGTTACAATAGCTCCTTCACCGCCTACCAACGCAATCACAGGCCCAGATGCAAGGGGAAGCTGATAGCTCGCAAAATCAATGAATTGGGCTTTGTTCTTGCCGCCAGCACGAGTAAGCGCTGCCTCCCCAGCCTCTTCAGGTTGACCGATTTTGTCGATCAGCTTGGCCTGTAGTGCCGCTTCGGCAGATAAGGGCGCTTGGTCAAGAGCCGCCTTCATCGCCTCGACAGGCATTTTGCGGTCAAAAGCGGTTGACGCCAAAAACGCATTGTAAATGCTGCCCAGCATAGCCGTCGTGGCTTCGCGGTGTGGGGCATTAAAGGTTTTCTCGGTGTAAGTGTTGACCGCGTTCTTATATTCTTTGAATTGTTCGAACTGGGGCAGAATGCCGAACTTCTCCATAAAACCGCCCAAGAACAATGTCTCGGCCACGATGCCAGTTGCGGCAAAGTCCGACGTGCCTTGCATCCACAATTCGCTCGCCCCAGACACCGCCACATAGTTGGAGAGCGTTGGATATTCAAAACCTTGCGCGTGCACGATAACGAACTTACCTGTCGCCTTGAAGTCGATCATGGCTTGACGGATTTCTTCTGCATGTGCGGGGGCCATGCCGCCTTCGCTGGCGCGCACGAACAGGCCCTTTACGCTGCCATCAGTTTCTGCTGCCTGCAGCTTCCGCACAATGTCGACAACCGAGGTGCCGCCGGCAAAGCCTGCAAACGGTGAGTTGGGTGGTACGTCGGTAACTGGCGCGCGCAGATCAAGGCTCAACACGGTATGGGAGGGGGTCACAGGCGCGCTGGAGCCCGCAACCGATGCCACCAAAATGATCGGGATCAGGATAAAAAATAAAACGAGGCCCAAAAAGACGCCTGCGATCGTAATAAAAAACTGCTTCACCCTGACCTCCACGGTGCCCGCGCCATCTGGTTCAAAAGATAGGCCGAGCAGGCACTCTAACCACGCTTGGTGATATAGGAAATCGTGTGCCTCGACTAGCGCCAGATGCAAGGCCGACAGTGTGCTCAGCGCCGCCCGATACCAAGTTGTCGAGCGACGGACTGGGCGGCCTTTTGGCCTTGTCGCCATGCACCGCCGACAGTGACCGCTAAAGGATCGTCACCGCCATCACTTGCGAAAAACATCCGATCTTCAACGGGTTGCGAATAGATTTTTCGCGCATTGGCATGGCCGATTGTCTGATGGGGGTAAGAGCCAAGGGCAAGGGGGTCACCTTGCCAGTTGGTGGAGCTTGAAGCACTTACGCGCGCTTGTGTTCCGATCACATTTTTGAGCACATCTAACGCAAAGGCTTCCAGCGCTGCAGCGCCTTCTGCGTGCAGGGCGCGCGACACAGGCCCCGGGATCAGAGCCGTAATCATCCCTTTGTCAGGTGCGCTCACCAGAGCATGATAATGGCCCTGCTGAATATGGCTATTGGAGAGGGCATATTCGGGCAAGTCTGGCATAGGCGCGGGCAACACCATGGCCACTTTTTCCAAGGCTCCCATGGGCAAGTTATTGAGCGCAGTTTGCTTTGCGCTTGGGAGAGCAGGGTCAAACCGAATTGCGCCAGAGGCTAAGACACCTGTTGGCACTGTGATAATGACTTTTCTGGCTGTTAATTGCCCAAAACTTCCGATGGCGGTAACGCCATGCGCACCACTCCAGCGCAGCGTCGAAACGGGGCAGTTTAGATGAACTTCCAACCCGCCAGCTAAGCCTTGCACAAGAGGCCCCATACCATTGATCGGAATCAAGTCTTCACCGGCCTCAAGATCGTAATAGCCCTGCAACGAGACCAAGCTCGGGTCTTCGCCCATTTCCACGGCGAAGATATTGGCTACATGGCGTTGCGCGGGGCTCGGATTGGGTAAGGTTGCACCCAAAGCCCGATCATTTAGCCGAGCAAAGGGCAAAAGCTGGCGCATTTCCCAGGCCGCAGCGGCCTCGGTCGCATCCTTCCAAGACGGATTGGTACTTGCAGCGCCTTGATGAAAAATATTGCCATTGTCATAGCTACTTTCGACCAACTCGATACTGCCGTCTCGCGCCAAGGGCACTAAAGGGTTGGTTGCTTTGTTATGCAGCCAATAGGGGCCGCGATCAAAAGTGCGGCCTAATGTTTGCGTGTCTGTAAGGACCCGACCGCCGATCCTGTCTCGCGCCTCTAAAATGATTGCGCGAATGCCAGCCGACGTGAGCTGCCGAGCCGCTGATATGCCCGCGACGCCAGCGCCAATGATAATCACATCGGTATCAGTTCCCGCGCCGGCCCGCACCGAAAAAGCCAAGGTTGAAGCTGTCAGGCCCCCGACTAGGGCTCGGCGATTAAGGCTAATCATTGGCGGCGCTCCAGAACATGAGATTAGTCTCGTATTTGCAAATATGAGATAAGTCTCGTATTGTCAATATCACTAATCGCGATGAGCTAGGAGAGAAAGGTGATGACGGTTTTGATGGCCAAGGCACCAAGCCAAGACCGGGGTCAACGCCGAGTGGATCGCCTTTTGGATGCGGCAGCAGACTTGATTCTGGTGTATGGTGCCGAGGGACTTAGAATGGACATGGTTGCAAAGCATGCAGCCACTTCGCCGGGCTCGCTCTACCAATTCTTTCCTAATCGCGCCGCACTCTTGACTGCTTTGGCAGAGAGATATGGTGCGGTAATTGAAGCCATTGCAGAGAGAAATGTACAGGGCCAAGCAGCAAATCCGCCAGCATCCATCGAACAAGCTGCCCTTGATTTCCTCAAACCATTCTTGGCGTTCTACGAAGCCAATCCTGCTTATGTCATACTGACGGAAGCGTCGGACCGAATTTTTGCGGGGACAGGCTATGCCTTTAGCGAAGATGACCAAGTTTCCCTTAAAATGAAGGACGTGTTGCAACCGTTCATAGTGTCTGCCCATCAAACTCGATTAGACACTGTTTGCAAACTGTTGATCACGACCACCCACACGGCCATCGCGGCAGCCATTATGCTGCCCGCAGCAGCCAAGCGTGACTGGGTGACGGAGCTAGACACCTTGATTATTAGTTATCTGCGATCGCTAATCTGAGGCTTAGGTGGAGCGAAGGCAGTATTGAGGCTGGATGGCAGTGCTTATGTGATCAAAAGTCTTGCACCGAGGCCCAAGCGCGTCTATTTGCCTGCCTCTCTTGGGGTGTCGCCAAGCGGTAAGGCATCGGTTTTTGGTACCGACATTCCTAGGTTCGATCCCTAGCACCCCAGCCACTCTTTCCGCACAATACAAAATCTCGTGTGTTTTTAGGGTTTGGCCGGTGCTGCCAACGCTAGCCAAACTTCGTGACGGCGCAGAAACGGTGCCGTCCAAGGTGGATCATAGGACGCATAAATCGGAGCCCCAAGCGGTGCCAGCTTTTTTCCCTGAAGCCAGGTGCGCAATTCCTCGCTCTTTTGCGCCATCGTGGCTTGGCTGCCAAAGCCCGAGAAGGTGATCACGCCATAGCGCTTTGGAGGCTCTTCCAACAAACGGACATTGGGATCGTTGGGGACGGGCATAGTCGCCAGCGTTGAGCCTTCCGGCATGATAAAGCGCACTTTCCACACTGCCCCTGCATCTTGACGAATGACCGGCGCTGTCATGGCAATGGATTGGCCTTCTTGTTGCCGTGTGACCGGAGCAGTCATTGCAATACTGGCGCGCGGCTTATTGCCGCCGAAAATATAGCGGGCTAGAGGCCTAAAGCCCGCGCTTGCAGGGTCACCGCGACCTTCAGGGACGCGAACTTCAGCGACCACTTGGCTATCATAGTCTCGGATCTCAAACGTGCCATCGCGGAGAACCCGCTTAAAACTAGGCTCGGCTGTGTCAGCCTTAGAAGGGCTTGCAAGCCCAATGGCACTGAGCAGCGGCAGGAAAAGGGCGAGGGCGGGGCGTAGGGAGCGTTTGGTCATACTCATAGTACGTTTCTAGCCTGCATTTGGTTCATACATCGCGCGTTTGGGCCTAGCTTATTTGCTTCCAGACCTAAATTTCAAAGTGTGATTTGCGCCTTTCATAGGGGGCTCATGTCCTTTAAAGCATCGCGCGCGTCCC
Organism: Pseudomonadota bacterium; assembly: GCA_041160865.1. Lineage (GTDB taxonomy): Bacteria > Pseudomonadota > Alphaproteobacteria > Caulobacterales > Aquidulcibacteraceae > Aquidulcibacter. The sequence goes on from JBEAVQ010000087.1 coordinate 6,717, forward strand.
TCCAAGCCGCATTGTCCTGCTCTGATTGACAGAAGTGACCCAAGAATTGACTGCGACTTTTGACCTTTTCCCAGATTCTGCCGCGCATGATGCAGGCACTGAAGCGCTTTACGCTTTAGCCTTTGGCCCTGGGCGACATGCAAAGGCGGCTGCCCGCCTGCGCGAGGGGAACAGCTGTCGTCGCGACGTTTCTTTCGTGGCGTTATCAACCGAGGGCCACCTCATCGGCGCGTGCCGCCTATGGCCTCTGGTTACCGATCAGGGCGATAAAGCGTTGTTCTTAGGGCCAATTGCGGTCGCACCGGACCAGCAGGGCCAAGGCTTGGGCAGCAAACTGGTCGAGGCCTGCCTAGCTGCCAGTGATAGCCGAACGGGCCTGCCTGTCATTTTGGTGGGCGACCTCGCGTTCTTTGAGCCTTATGGCTTTAGGCGGGTGCTGAAGGGGCAAATAATCCTGCCGGGGCCTGCTGACCCAAACCGCCTCCTCTGGCGTCCCAGCCCAAGCTTGGACGTAGCAACGCCATCAGGCAAACTCTTGATCCAAGCCGTGCCTTAAAGCTTCCGGCGCGAAGGGATCAACCGTCCCTCTCGCCACCAGCCCAAGAGGGCCAACCCAACCAGCAAGATCGCATAGACCCAAGGCGGCAGGATCGCGTCTCGGCTTGTTGCAGTCACGCTGGTGGCTCCTGAGCGCCTCAAACCCAGCCCATCGGTTCCGGCTTTCTGGCTTTTGCCTAGGCGCGTGATATTGGGCAGGGGGCCGGTACCCGCTAACCCAACCCATGTCACACTCCCGCCACCTTGCTTGGCTTGCGGGTCTGCGAGCGCCGTGGGGTCTGCTGTTAACAGGCGGGCTTCGTTGGGATTGCCAATGCCCGCGACGATAAAGGCGCTTTTGTCACCGGATTGCACAAACACCAGTCCAGGCTTAGCAATTATGCTTTCGCCGCGCCAAACACCTCCTCCAGCAGCGGAAAGTGCGCGGGGGAAAATTTGGCCCGATAGGGTGACTTGGGCAGGGCCTGGGTCTTCGCCACTTTGCCGCTCAATCAGAAGACGGCCAAGTTGGCTGCGCAGAATGAGGCGATCCGCCTCAAGGTCTGCTTCTTTCATCAGCCAATGGGCCGTGCGACGGAAAAGCTCATCAAACGGGCCGCCACCATCAAAACCCCTACGCCAAAGCCAAGCCTGATCACTCATCACCGCAGCCACGCGTCCGCGGCCAACTTGACCTAAAACCAGCAATGGTTGGCCGGCACCTTCCAACAAGACGTCCCCAGTCGCGGCAGATGCTTGGATCCGTAGCCACTTGCCCCATGTGTCGGATTGCTCAGCCAAGCTGGCAGAAACCGGATGGGTGCGGCCGCGTTCTGTTAAGGTGGGACGGAAAGCCGTTTCAATCGGCTCACCGCGTGATTGCACGGGCAAAATACGGCTCAGCGGTGTCGACTGGACCCCTTCATCAAGTCCTTCCGATGGACCTGCCAACATCAAAAAGGCTCCACCGCCCTCTACCCATTGCGCGACAGAGTCGAGATAGGCGTCTGGCAAAACCGAAAGCCGCGAGAAGCGGTCAAAAACCACCAAATCGAAACTATCAATCTTGTCGAGAAATAATTCGCGCGTCGGGAAGGGGATGAGCGATAATTCCTCGGTTGGCGTAAAGTCCTGCTTCTCGGGCGGTCGGAGAATGGTGAATTGCACCAAATCCACGCTTGGGTCTGACTTCAATAAGTTCCGCCAAGCTCGTGACCCCGCATAGGGCTGGCCTGTCACCAACATGACGCGCAAACGATCCCTCACGCCTGTGATCGAGAGCGCGAGCCCATTATTCGCGGTTGAAACTTCGCCCGCGACCCCCGGCGTTTCAATGGCAATCGGCACAATTCCGCGTTGCGCAATTGGTACATCAATTACGATATCTTCACCCGTCGGTACGTTTAGCGTCTGTGGCGCGTCCGTGCCGACGCGCACCGTCAGAGGGACGGAGCTATCAGTATCTTCGACCCTTACAATTACCTTGGTGATTTCACCGATCGGTGCCTGTTTGGGAGCTGACCTGAGATCAATTCGTCGGTCCCGCTCTTGCGGGCTCCCGACAAGGACCTGATGCAAAGGGTAGGGGCGGGCTGCATCATCCCCGTCAATGAAGCGACCGTCGCTGATGATAATCGCTCCGGCAACCCGGTCTGGCGGGATATCGACGAAAGCTTGATCAAGGCCTGCGCCAAGGGCCGTGCCAGCGCCGCCGCCATCAAAATAGGTGACGCGGACTTCCAGATTTTCAACTTGGCTTAAGCGCGCTTTCAGTGCGCTTAGTGCGGCTTCGGTACCTTTTGTGCGATCGGAAAGCGCCATGCTTTCTGAACGGTCCACCAAGATGCTGACGATGTCTGTTAGGGCAACACGCTCTTCTTGTACTTGGCTTGGACCCGATACGCCGATGAGTGCGACGACTAAAAGGCACAGACGCGTAACCGGGGCCTTGCCGCCCAAGCGCGTGTAGAAGCCGACCAAGACCAAGCCTACAATTGTGATGCCCAAGAGGACTGCGGGCGGAAGCCAAGGGTCAAAACCCAGTCTGATCAGGTCAATGCCCATTATCGTGGCTGTTCCTGCCTGCTACCCAGTCGTCCCAAAAGAGCGGGCGCATGGACTTGATCGGCCTTGTAATTGCCAGTCAGCGCGTAAAGAACGACATTGATGCCGACCCGAAGCGACACTTCATTGGCGCTCGGTCCTGTTCCATCGAAACCTTGCGGCAGGCCGTTGGGGGCCTTTGCCCAAGCGGAGACCCAGTCACCATCACCGAGAATGAGCGGCGAGACGCCGTCATTAGCACTTGCTGCCGCTGAAGCTTCTGTTTCAACCCATAATCTTGCATCTGGATAGCGACCGGGAAAGCGCTGAAGGATGTAGAAGGCTTTGGTCAGAACATGGCCATTGGGCACGGGGGCCAAAGGTGGGGCTTCTATGCCGCGCAAGGCCGCACGGGTGATCTGGCGCGACATGGCTGGCGTGCGGCCTGCACCGCGGGAATCGATGAACAGGATGCCGCCATTTTTCATATAGCGGTCTAAGGCACTGGCTACTTCGGGCCGTGTTTCAGTAACACTATCGCCTAAAGTCCAGAATAGGATCGGGTAAAGCGCCAAATCCTCTTGCGCCGGGTCTAGGCCAATGACGGCACCCGGCTCCACGGAAGTCCGATCTCGCAGCGCCCGCGAAAGCCCTTCAAGGCCTCGTTGGGTTTGTGAGTCCTGCGCCCCATCCCCAGTCTTGATATAGGCAAGGGCGAGATCTCCTTGGCGTTGGCCGGCTTTGTTCTTTTGCGCGAAAGCCTCTTGCGCGCCGCCAAACAACACAAAGCAGGCCAGTAAAAGGCTTACCAAACTCGCGCTTGGCTGCCGCTTCTTGCGAGCCCAGCCAAGCGCCTTAAGTCCCGCAAATTTTTGTGCAAGGAGCAGGCTGATGAGCATATCTGCCAGCAGAAGGGCCATACCCAAACCAAGGAGCGGACCAGATAGCGACTGAGGTTGCTTTTCGGCCTGCGCCACCCGTTCGACCTTTGGTAAATCTGGTAAGGGGTCCAGCCGCAAATTGGGGGCGGCCGCTTGCAAGACCCAGCGCACGCCACCGCCTTCATAAATGCCTGGCGGCTGATCTAGGCTAGGCCGCAGCGTTTGAACTTCCTCAGCTCGAATGGGGCGCATTTGGGGGTCGGGTGCACGAAATGCGCCAAAGCCATCGAGCAGCAAGACCGGTTTTAGAGGCGCGGTCCCAACCACAAAATTAGCAGGAATGGCGCTCGAGGCTGCTTGGGCAAGCACGCGACGCAACATGGCGACCTGCAGGCCTGAAAAGGCTACATCGCTCCAAGCTGGGCCTGCAGTAGTGTGAAATAAGACGACTTTGCCTTTGCCTAGTCCCCGTGCCGTAACCAATGGTGTCCCGTCCGATAGCCTTGCCCAAATTTGTAGTTCTTGGTAATCGCGGGTCGGCGCAGATGCAGCTTCGCCGGTTTCAAGGGCTAATACCGCGACTTGGGTAACGCGGGCATCGTCTGGAACGGGTAAGCCAGCAAAAGGGCTGGTTCGATCAAATGCGGCCACTTTGCCAGCATTGTCCCATGTCATGCTGCCGCGCACGGTTCGAGGTTCAGGGCCAAGCGCGGCAGGGATTAACGGGCTTGGACTCGCAGCTAAAATCTTGGGCCCTGCCGTCCTAATCAAAAGGCCCCCGGCGCGAACAAAGCGTTCTAACGCCTCGCGGTCTTGTGGCGCTAACTCTCCTGCATCCGGCAGGATCAACGCGTCCAGACCTGCCTCCGCCAAACGAGATAGTTTGGCGCGCGTCAAATCGGTTGAGGGTTTGAGTGCTTCTTCCAGATAGTGGACGTCAGACAAGAGGGGCTGATCATCTTGGCGCTCGGCAATTAAGCCGGTGCGGACGCGGCGATCAAAAGCGTCTAGCAGATAGACACCCCCTGCAGACCTCGCATCAGCGGTACGCAGGGCCGCGACATCGCGCATGATGACAGATTCTAGGGCAAAGCTGACCCCCGTTGGGACCACAGCCTGCGTGGCTTCACGCAACCTCTGCCCGCGACTATTAACCGCCTCTAGCCTTTGCATCCGGTTGGTAGACGGGGCCGCAACGAGGCCGAGACTATAGCCCTCTGAGGTGGCTGCTGCGCGCGTTATGGCAACCGCGCCTTGCGGTACGCTGCGTAACCGTACAGTGCCAATCTGCGTCAGCGTGCTGGCAAATTCCTTGCTGCCAGCGTGGTCCACGCCGTCTGAAAACCAGAGAATGCGTTGGCCCTTTGGAAGGCTGGCTAGCGCCTTTGCTGCCCCAGCGGGGTCTGGCAAAACAGGCTTTGGTTGGGCTGCAAGAATGCGCGCTGCGGCTTGGTTCGGGCTTAAGACCTCTAACGGCCCAGATTGGCCGCGCCCACTTGCTGTTAACAAAAGGCGGACAGGGCCTGTGGCTGCCCGGGTAGTTTGGGCTGCTTCCTCTGTGACCGCACGCCACGCCGGGGCCGATGTCCAGCCGTCGTCCAGCACGATCAATAAGGGCCGCGCATCTGGTGTCGTAATCGGATTGAGAACCGGACCTGCAAATCCAAGCACCAAAAGGCTAAGGGCAATCACCCGAAACCAAGCAAGCCATGGTGGGGTCTTTTTCGGGGTTTCTTCGGTGTTTGGTAGTTTGGCTAGGAGAGCAGTTGGCGGAAAGACCTGCTCACGCGGTGCA
>JBEAVQ010000088.1:0-10553 GCA_041160865.1 Pseudomonadota bacterium
GGCCAATGCAGGCGTAATTCGAGGCACAATCACAGACGGGTCAACAAAGAACAATACTGCTACAGTCCCAATGCTGGCAGCAGCAACAGCCTGAGAAAGCCGAACCAAGTCATCTGCGGAAGTCCAGCGCCAGACTAACTGATTTAGCCGAAAAGCAACCAATGCCAAGGCAATGGCAACTCCATAACAAATTATTGCAACGACTGTGGCCTCGACTGACGCCGGCTGCATCCCAATTCCATAGGCCAAATATAGCGCAAGCCAAAGACTTGTTAACGCCAAAAGTATATCGATAAGGTAACCTGTGGAGAACAATTTTGATTTATGGCGTGTCAATCCAAATCCTCGAGCATTAGGTCCCAGCGCATTATGACGTCCTTTTGAGCGCTGCTGATTTTCGTCATACAGAGCAACTGAAGCCGCCGGCTTAGAGGCCTATCTGGCGAGGAAACATCACTAGACTCTTTTATGACTGTATCAAGTCCAGAACTCCTAAAACGCCAAGTGTTCCGCATTGGTGTACGGATTAAAATGCTCTGTCCATCGCGACTCTCAACGGCGATACAGCCTTCACCAAGATCGAACAATAGTCCGAGCGGCTGCAAGCGGGCGCCGCTTGAGCCAGCAAACAAGGCGTCTTCGCCAGAGATAAACCGTCCGTTACGGCATGGAGATGGCCATCGACTTCAAAGCTAACTTTGCTTTCCAACAAAGCTTGCCCATCCTCATCACGACGCCGAATTTGCGGATCAAACATTTGAAGCGATCGATCAAACATGAGCGCCGATAGTCCAAACGAACTATTGGAAAAGAGTTCAACACCACCGGATTCTACTTCGCAAACAGGCCCTGTGTCTGAAGGCCCCGACGGGGTGCGCATCCAGATACACACTTGACCTGCTTCAATCAGGCCAATGTGTCCAGACTTGAGAACCGATGAACGACGCCAACGACCGGGCCCCAATACAGACTTAACCAATCCGCCATAGCCACGTTGCCCATTGAACGTAACAAGCGAGCCATCAGACCGCTGCAAGGTGGCGAGCGCCTGTTGAACGCGTTGATTAACGGGCCCAGCTTCGACCACTCGCGTCAACATCGCAAGATCAGCAGCGGCTGATAAAGTGCCCAATGGCGAGCCATCAATAAACATGCCGTCCGGCGCGATCAGTTCCTCAACCCAGTCTAGAGCTCTTGCAATAGTCGTCTTTCGCAGCAGTTCCGGCGCACTGCTACTGACACCTAAAAGGGCGCATGCCTTGGTCCAAATGGCGCGGCGGCTCAAAGGCTCCCAACCATTGGCTAGGCTGGCTAAGAAGCTTCGGTCAGGCTCAATCAATCGCCCAATATCAAGTAAAAGCCCATGCCAAATTCTGCTCTGAAGATTTGGGGATAGCGCGGGGATAATTGGCAAGAGATGGGCCAACCAATTGATGACGCGGCGGCCCCGCCAAATGAGGGCGTCCGTGCGGCTGGGTTCGCTGCTCGCGGCCTTCCATTTCGCCAAACTGGATTGAGGCTCCCGAGATTGGCGGATAAACCACTGATCCAGCCAAAGCTCCAAAATAGGGACTAGATCGCCATACGAAGGCGACAAGTCGCGCAAAAACTCAAACGAAGCAGTCCAACACTGGTTCATAGCAGAGGGGATGGAAAACGGCCCAAGGAAGGGGTCGAAGTTGCCAAGACCTGTATGAGCGGGGGTCCGGCCCTGAAGGAGCTCTAGCCCCACTTCTTGAACTGAAAGCCTGAAATCCGGCAATGGATACCATTGCCTCTGAACCAATGATCCATCATCATTAAACACGCCTTCCTCAAATAGGCCGCGCAAGTCATGGCCGAGGCGCGCTTGACTGCCCGCCCCTGATTGATGCTTGGCTTTGATTGGCATCTTGGGCCCCTAGCCTGCTGCCGCTTTGAGGGCGGAAATATTGGCCTGATACTGATTGGGGCCACCCTTAAACACCGCTGTCCCCGCCACTAAAGTATTTGCCCCAGCATTGTAACAATCGCGGGCCGTTTGTGGATTAACCCCACCATCAACCTCCAGCAGGATTTCTCGCCCCGTCTGATCAATCATTTTACGCAATGCTTCGATCTTACCCAATTGACTGGGCAAGAACGTCTGGCCACCAAAGCCCGGATTGATGCTCATCACTAAAATAAGGTCAACCATATCCATCACATGGTCCAACACAGATTCATGGGTCGACGGATTCAACACGACGCCCGCCTTCTTACCCAAGTTCCGGATCGTTTGTAGGCTACGATGCAAATGAGGCCCGGCTTCGGGATGGATAGAGATGATGTCCGCCCCTGCCTCGGCAAAGGCTTGCAAATAAGGATCGACAGGCGCGATCATCAAATGCACGTCAAATGGCTTATCCGAATGCGGTCGCAATGCCTGCACAACTTGCGGGCCTATTGTGATGTTTGGAACAAAATGGCCGTCCATCACATCGATATGAATTAAGTCAGCACCCGCTGCTGTGACAGCCGCGACCTCTTCGCCTAACTTTGCAAAATCCGCAGACAGAATGGACGGGCTGATTAGAAGCTTTGACATAGTCTGATCATGCTCTGTTTCGGGGGGTTACTGCAAGATGACAATCTGGCTCTTAAACCAAGAACCTAAAGAGGCTTTACAAATCGGGCGATGAAAAATCCATCCAAGCCGCCTTGATCCGCCCAATAGTAAGGCAAAATGCGCAGCAAGCCTTGTTCCGTCACCGCCTGGTCCAAACCGGGGACCTCTTCAGCCAGAATGGGGGCTAGCTTCAGCCCAGCCTCTAAGGCCGCAGCCACCGCGGGATCGGCTTCCTCCGGCTCTAATGAACACACGGCATAGACCAAACGCCCACCGGGCTTTAAGGCACCGGCCGCTGCTTTCACCAGTTCGATCTGCATTGCGGCAAAACGGGCTACATCGCTTGGCGTCTTGATCCAAAGCGCTTCAGGATTGCGGCGCAATGTACCCGTTGCACTGCACGGGGCGTCCAATAGAATGGCGTCAAAATAGGGCTCCGCGTCAACCGTGCGCGCATCTGCGACTTGGAGACGGGCTGTCAGACTCGTTCGCGCCAAGTTTTCTGCTACCCGATTGATCCGCCCTGCATCGAGGTCAAGAGCTGTGACATCGGCCCCAGTTGCGGCCAATTGCATGGTTTTGCCCCCAGGTGCGGCGCACATATCTAGTACCTTTTCACCAGGCTTGGTTGCTAAAAGGCGCGCAGGGAGGGCCGCTGCAGCATCCTGCACCCAATAATTGCCTTCACCCCAAAGCGGCAAAGTGGTCACATCACTTGGTGTTTCCTTAAGACGAATGCTGCCAGTGGGCAGAACAATGCCGTCAACGGCTTCAGCAATAGCTGCACCGTCGCCTTTTGTAGTCAGATCGAGAGCGGGCTGGCGCGAAAGGCTTTCAGCAATCGCATCAGCGGCCTCGCTACCATAAGCAGTGCGCCACCGGTTCCACCATAGGGCAGGCACCCGCTCACGGTCATGAGGTCGCACCAAAGGCTCTGTGGCGATCCGGCGCAACACGGCATTAATCAGTCCAGCAAATCCACGTCCCGTGGCCTCAAACTTGGCCAAATCAACGGAACGACCGACTGCGGCATGGGGTGGGGCCAAACCTTCAATCAGCTGTGCGGCACCAACGCGTAAGAGAGCCTTCGCAAAATGGGCGCTATCTGGCAGAGGCTTTGCTAGTTTTGTCGCCAACACTGCGTCAACAAGGCCAAGCGCGCGCAAAGTCGCCAAAGTCAAATGGGCAGCAAAGCCGCGGTCCCGCCCATCGAGGTGAACGAACGCCTGCTCTTTCCGCATCGCCTCTTCCAAGGTCCATCGCTGATCTACAACATGGGAGACAAGGCAGACAGCGGCGAAGCGCGCAGGGTCGGGATTGATAAGCGGGCGCGGAGGGCGACGGTCACCTGCCCCTCTTTGGCCGGAATCCCGGCGAGATGGACCAGAGTGGGACTTGCGGGGACGCGTACGTTCAAAATGAGGTGGATCAGACGGCATGGCGCAGGCTCCTGCGCGTCCAATAGCTTGGGGTCAAGTGCCAAGACAGATTGAGCCGCACGCAAGCACACCCATATTGATTATCCCCAAGGACCTTTTTTTGCCCCCCAAGGTCCGCCACCCCGGCCTGTGCGTTCATCCAATCCAATCGCATTGCCGGGCAAGTCATTGCCTCTTAGGGCTTGTAATTGCGCTACGCGGTTCTCAGTGGCCGGGTGGGTAGAGAACAAATTGTCGCGCAAGCCACCTGCCAGTGGATTGATAATAAACATATGTGCTGTTGCGGGTTGTCGTTCTGCATCTTCATTACGGACCTGTCGGGCACCATGGTGAATTTTCTGGAGGGCTGAAGCCAACCATTGCGGATCGCCGGCAATTTCAGCCCCTAGACGGTCGGCTTCATATTCGCGTGAGCGACTTATGGCCATTTGCACCACAGCCGCCGCCATGGGTGCAAAAACCATCATCGCGATCATCGCAATCGGGTTGGGCCGTTCACGGTCACCGCCAAAAAACATCGCGAAGTTTGCCAACATTCCGATTGCCCCTGCCAGCGTCGCGGCAACAGTCATCGTCAAGGTGTCATGGCTTTTCACATGCGCAAGTTCATGCGCCATCACGCCAGCAATTTCTTGCCGGCTCAACATGGACAGAAGACCAGTGGTAGCCGCAACGGCCGCATTTTCCGGATTACGACCGGTGGCAAACGCGTTGGGTTGAGGATTCTCGATCACATAAATTCGCGGTCTCGGCATTTGGGCCTTGTGCGCCATCGTTAGAACGTCTTGCGCATAGGTTGCGATTAAGGGGTCACGGTGATCTGGTCCAACTTCGACGGCCCGATAGGCACGCAAGATCATTTTGTCGGAGTTCCAATAAGAGAACACATTCATGCCAGCGGCGACCACAAAGGCTATGGCCATGCCACCTGCCCCGCCAATCAAATAGCCCACGCCCATAAAGATGGCGGTCATAGCTGCCAGTAGCATAAAAGTCTTTGCGGTGTTCATTGAAAGCTCGACTCCAGTTAAGCTGGGCATATATGTAAGGTCTATGATGTCCGAAGAAAGCGCCGATCCTGTCTCTATTTATTCACCTGTGCGTGAAGACCAATCCTATGACATGGACACTCCCGCTGGCCGCGCCTTAGCCGAAGCAGCCGGGCGCCGAGCCCAGGCCGAAGCTGACCTAACTTTAGCCCATGAAGTCAATGGCCCAAAAGGGGCAGAGCCGACCCGCTTCGGCGATTGGGAACGCAAAGGCATTGCCTACGACTTCTAATGGCCTCTTGTTGTCTCAGATAAAGACACGAAGTCGCCTCATAGGGTTTTGTAAGGTGGCTGGCGGCGTCCAAATTCCCCGCATGCGGGCACAGCCTTGAACTTTACAAATTTATCAGCCCTTTAGACGGTTGCGACGTAAATCTGAGCCGGGCCACAGGACGTGGCCTGACATTATAGGGGGTCAGAATGACCAAAACTGCTTTCATCGTCTCTTTGATAGCACTAGCCGCCACCGGACAAGCCTCAGCAGGTGGTATGCCCGCTTCAGGTCCTCAAAATTTTTCCACAAATGATCCTTGCCTGCTTGGCACTGCCGCTGACCAGGCTGCTTGTGCAGGCATGATCCGCGTTGCCCCTAGCATGACCGTACAAAGCCAAACCTACAGCACTTCGTCTGACCAAAGCTCCGGCAGCCAAAGCGCAATGACCTCAACAGGCGCGCGGACAGATCAGATGATGTCTATGAATTGCGTCTCCCCTTCATCAGGTGCGAACGTGACTTGCCGTGGCCATTGGGTCCCTACTCAGCAAACGGTAACGGTCCAACCACAGTTTCAATCAGAGCCTGCGCAAGTTGTGATTCGTCAGCCACCGGTTGCGCAATCGCCCATCATGGTGCCACCGCCTGCTACCCAAACCTTCGTAACACCGCCCATGATGCCACCGGTACCTTGCTGCCAGCAGCAGGAAGTGACGTTGATCCCTGCAAGCTTTTTTATGGGTGGCATGAGTTATGGCGTCGGCTTCCCAACCGAAACCAGCTATAGTTACGGCGGCGGCGGTTATGCCTTCGTCGGTGGCGGCACGCGCTTCTCGGGCGTGCGCGCCCGGGTTTATTTAGATCCACCACCCCGCAAACCGCGCACCCCACCACATCAGCCATGTGGTTGCCACTGAAGCACAGGGCTTAGTCTGCGCGGCGAAATTTTTGAACTTGTGATTTCATCAAGCGCAAAGCGAGGCCGTCGGGCAAAAGCTTGCCGATCGCGGCTATGGTCTTGTTGGTGGTCCCAGTGACCACCACTGGCTGATTGGCCTCCAGCGCGTCATAGCCGATCTGGGCGACAGTCTTCGCATCCTGCCACAGCCATTTAGGCATGGTGGAGACTTGATCGCGCATGCCGTTCACATCGTGGAACTCCGAATAGGTGAATCCAGGGCAAAGCGCACTGACGTGCACGCCATTGTCAGTGTTCTCCAGATTCATAGCTTGGCTAAACTTGATCAGGAAAGCCTTCGAAGCGCCATAGAGCGTGGCACCTGCCGCTGCTGGCAGGTGTCCGGCGAGGGAGGCGACATTCATGATACGGCCAAAGCGGCGGGCCTGCATGCCGGGCAGCACCCGATAGGCGAGCTCGAGCGGAGCCTCCACCAGCACTTGCATGAAGGCCGCATGGTCTTCCCAGCTGGAGGCTAGATAACTGCCCTGCAAGCCATAGCCCGCATTATTGACCAAGGCGTCGACCGGGCGACCTGCCGCCTCAAGCGCGCCAATAATCTCTGCAGGGGCGGCGCGGTCGGCCAGATCAGCCGCAATCGTGATACTTTCAGCGCCCCACGTCTGCTTCAACTCGGCAGCGAAGGTCTCCAATCGATCAGACCGGCGGGCGGTCAGCGCCAAATCATAGCCGCGCTCAGCGAAGACGCGGGCAATTGCCTGACCAATCCCTGCCGAAGCACCGGTTACCAAACAAAGTCGTCGTGCCATAATATGCTCTCCTGCTGCCAAAACGGGTTGATTGTGCATGGGGTGGATAAACGGCCCCTGCCAGCCCGTCCAGCGCAGAACTCGCAACTGCCTAGGCAAAGCTTATAGCAAAGTCAGCAAAAAACGCGCAGTAACGGGCGGAATCTCTCAATCGCCAACGCCAATTGTGCTTGAGCATTGAAGCCACCGGACAAAAGGCGTAATGGCGCCGCCTACAATCGCGCACAAGCAGTGGGTCGGGCGTCCGGCTCACTGTGTTCGGGGAGCCAAGATGGCATCGCCTTCAAATATGTCAGCGGACCAAGAAGCTTCTAAGGGCTTTAGTGACCCAGCTAGCGGTGCCCAAGGTGGCGGCCAAGGTCATGGTAGCAAATCCGCCAAGGGATTTTTCATGCTCGCCTTGGGCTCGGTCGGTGTCGTATTCGGCGACATCGGGACCAGCCCATTCTATGCGATGCGCGAAGCACTCGCCCATGCCAAGGGCTCTGGTAATCTGGAAGTGGCTGTTCTGGGGGTGGTATCCCTAGTGCTCTGGGCTCTTTTCCTCATTGTGACCTTGAAATATGTCGTGTTCCTCATGCGGGCCGACAACAAGGGCGAAGGCGGCACCTTGGCTCTCATGGCACTGGCCCAACGCGCGATGGGCAAAAAGTCACCTTGGGTCTTCTTCTGCGGCGTGATGGGCGCAGCCTTCTTCTATGGCGATGGCATCATCACGCCTGCCATTTCCGTTCTGGGTGCGATTGAAGGCCTAAAAATCGCACCGGGTGTCGGCAATCTGTTTACGCCTTATATTCTGCCGATTTCAGCAGCCATTCTGATTGGCCTTTTTCTGGTGCAATCCAAAGGCACCCATAAAATTGCTGCTTTGTTTGGCCCCATTACGGCTTTGTGGTTTCTAACGTTAGCTGGACTAGGTATCTACCATATCGCCGATGATCCACGTGTCTGGCTTGCCTTCAACCCAATATACGCCGTCCGCTTTTTGATGGAAAATGGCTTTGTGGCATTAGTCATTCTTGGCTCAATCTTTCTTGCGGTAACAGGCGCTGAAGCGCTTTATGCTGACATGGGTCACTTTGGGAAAAACCCGATCCGGGCGGCTTGGTTTGTCCTAGTCTTCCCATCCTTGGCGTTGAACTACCTCGGTCAAGGCGCATTTGTGCTGGCCAATCCAGCAGCAAAAGCAGATCCCTTCTGGATGATGGTACCGGAGGCCGCCTTCTGGCCTGTGATGATTTTGGCAACAATGGCTGCAGTGATCGCCAGCCAAGCCGTGATCACCGGCGCCTTCTCAATGACGCAACAGGCAGTCCAGCTTGGCCTGCTGCCACGGATGCAAATCCGCCGCACTAGTGAGACCCAAGCTGGCCAAATCTATGTGCCTCAAGTCAATACCTTTTTGCTCATTGGTGTCCTGGTACTGTTGTTCTCGTTTAAGTCCTCCGGCAACCTGACATCCGCTTATGGCATCGCAATTACAGGGGCGATGTTCATGGACACACTGCTGGCGGTGCCGGTAGTCACGCGTTTGTGGAAGTGGAATGGGTTCCAAGCTGCCCTATTGTTGGTTCCTATTGCAGCTTTGGATATGGTCTTTCTGGGTTCGCAAATACTCAAAATCCCCCATGGCGCTTGGTTCCCGCTTGTATTGGGAGCAGCCATTGTGGTGATCATGTGGAGTTGGCAGGAAGGCAGTCAAATTCTGTCTGAAAAGACGAGGCGAGATTCAATCCCGCTTCGCGACCTTCTAAAGACCCTCATGGCCCACCCACCGCATCGCGTCGCAGGGACTGCCATTTTCTTGACGAGCGACCCCGATCTTGCCCCTGTGGCGCTGATGCATAACCTCAAGCACAATAAGGTTCTGCATGAGAAGATTGCTATCTTAAGCGTCCGCACAGCTGAAACACCGCGCGTGGCCGATGCCGACCGGATCGAAATTGAAGAAATTATCCCCGACGTCCGCGTGGTCATCGTCAATTACGGCTTCATGGAAAGCCCCAATATTCCCAAAGCGCTGACCATGTGCCGGAAGCAGGGGCTGAAGTTCGACATCATGTCGACGAGCTTCTTCTTGGGCCATCGTACGATTGTGGCGTCCAGCACGTCGGGCATGCCTCTGTGGCAGGATCATTTGTATATTTTCCTGTCAAAGAACGCGACCAATGCAACGGACTTCTTCCACATTCCCTCTGGGCGTGTGGTGGAACTGGGCACACAAGTTGTGGTCTAGACGAACGTCTGTTGCTCCAATCTAGACCGGGCGCGCAACTTTAATCCAAATGGATCAAAACGCGCTAAGATAAAAATTGGGCGCGCAACTTTAATCCAAATGGATCAAAACGCGCTAAGAGCCCCTATCCATGGGGACGATTTGGTGCTCTAGTCGGCTGGGTGAACCCGCTCGATTTTTCTCACTTTCTGCTGTGGACCGGGGATTTGTGCTTTGTCGCTGGTCTAATCCTGATGACGTTGATTTCGGCGTCTGCTGCGACAAAAATTGATCCCGGGGCGCAAGTCCCAATGCAATTTGGGCTGAACGGAAATCCAACCTGGTCAGCGCCACGGCGGCTCGCGCTGTTGTTCGCCCCCGCCCTTGCCGCAGGCTTCGGGCTACTCCTAACCTTCCTTGCCCATCGTCTACCAAACGAGCAATTGACCAAAGAGGCTGTTTCATTAGGAACGTCTCGAGTGTTTATGGCCTTCACCTTTGTGCTGGCGCATATGGTGCATCTGGCTTTTGCCCTTAAATGGCTCAACAAAGACAAGCGAGGCTGACAACATAGCTCGTATGACACAGAGGTAGCAGATCAGATGTTGCTTTGGCCGCTTGATCTCACGACGGGTATTGCCTAGCACGACACCCATGCTCTTCAGCCTTGGAACCCAAGCCCCATGACCACCCAACGCAAAGTCAACAAAGTCGTTCTCGCTTATTCTGGTGGTCTCGACACCTCGATCATCCTCAAATGGTTACAAGAAACCTATGGCTGCGAAGTCGTGACCTTCACAGCCGATCTAGGTCAGGGTGAAGAATTGGGCCCAGCGCGTGCCAAAGCGCTTGCGGCAGGGGTAAAGCCAGAGAATATCTTCATCGATGACCTGCGCGACGAATTTGTCCGCGACTATGTGTTTCCGATGTTCCGCGCCAATGCGCTTTATGAAGGGGTCTATTTGTTGGGCACCTCGATTGCGCGGCCATTGATCGCTAAGCGCCAGATCGAAATTGCAAACCTTGTAGGGGCTGATGCCGTCTGTCACGGCGCAACCGGTAAGGGCAATGACCAAGTCCGGTTTGAAGTCTCCTATTATGCGCTAAAGCCCGACGTTACAGTCATCGCGCCGTGGCGTGAGTGGAGCTTCCAAGGCCGTCCGGACCTGATCGCCTATGCCAAAAAGCACGGGATAGAGATTGCAACTGGTAAAGAGCAAGACGCGCCCTTTTCCATCGACGCCAATTTACTGCACACCTCTTCTGAAGGCCTCGTGCTGGAAGATCCCAATGAGCCTGTACCCGATCTGGTGTCGAAGCG
>JBEAVQ010000017.1:0-48065 GCA_041160865.1 Pseudomonadota bacterium
CCTGATAGTCGACGCCAAGGACAAGGTAGCAGCGCGGTTCTACCAGCATCACGGCTTCATTGACTTGCCAGACACACCGCTTACCCTGTTCTTGCCGCTAGCAACTGTCCAGATGTCATAAAACTTTCCGCCTTAAGCCACCTGAGCCGAGATAGATCAGAGGCTCCGGGCCCAAATGGCCCAACGATGGGTAGCAGTGCATCCAGACTTCATCCCTCAAGCCATTGCAGGCGGGTCCGCACAGCGCTTGAAACACTGAGATGGATGAACTCCGGGAAATCCTTTGGCAGGCCATCAACCACTTGTTCAAGGCAATGGTCAGAGGTTGCGATGATATCGTCAATCATCGCATTCGTCCCATTGATGCTCAATGAAGCAGCTTTGGCAGTTTCGAGAAAATGGCGACGACGAATTCCTAAGATGTCGTAGTGTTTGGAAGCTCCGACCGACATCGCAAGTTTAAACTTGTTGTGCCGAATTTGCGCGTCATCGACCGCAGGCTGCGCCGTCAATACGTCATAAAATGGGGCTAGCTTAAACTTGCCGCCCGAGCGCAGATGGATGCTGAAATTCTTTGCATGGCCATCGGTTGCCCCGATCAGCCAGAACAAGATTTGGGCTTTCAAAAAGGCAATTTGATCTTCTTGAGGCGTGTCACTGCCGCGTAAAGTTTCTAGGATTGCAATCGCATTTGGACCGCCATGGCTTTGATACTTCTGTGTGGACGGTACCGAAAGGGCCTGGCAGAAATCTTCCTGTGGGATGCGTAAGAGCCTCCCATCCTGAGTCCACAGTCGGTCAAATCGTTCGACCACCAATGTTCGAACTTCGCCAAAGCCGTGCATGGCGACGTGTGGGACTCGTAGTGCGAATGCACTTAACAGCTTGAGGCAATAAAACTCATTTTCGACGCTATTGGACAAATCTATCACGCCGTCGGCGGTTGGGATTTGGCCAATCTGTGGCTTTAAGATGTGAGTGGTCGGCGTGCTGGCAATTGGCTTCATCCATCGCCCGTTGTGCAGCAGAAGGGCAGTTTTTTCTTGGGCACCTGCCACAGAAATCCGAAAGGCATCACTATCTTCAAGGCCAAGTGGTTGTGCCTTGAGCCCTTTTAGGATGCGACCGACTTGCTCGTCATCAACGGGCTCGCCTTCAACTCGTCCGACCTGGGGAGGATCAGCGCCTTCTTCGACAAATTGCAGCGCACCGACGCAGTCGCGCCCGATTTTCGCAAGAAGCGAGTAGGCATCCACGCCCTCTGCGCCAACGCGTTCGGCAACGCGCCGCCTCACCGCGTCGATTCAATGACCGCAAGGACTCCTGCACCGGTATAGGCTTTTGACTGCACTGGCAGCGAGATCGAGATTGGAATGGCTGGCTCCCAATCTATCCAGTTCTCGTCATATTGAAATGAGATAGCCCCACTTGTCGCCTTTTGAAGCCGCCCGACTAATCGGTTGTTCATAAGGACATTGAGGGTAGGGTGGGCCTTTCGTCGTCCCATTAGAACAACTCCTCAATATCAGGAGGTTCCCGTTTATCTCGTTCTGTGATGACAATGTCGAAATCCAATGCTGCAAGGATGTCGCAAATGATGTCGATTTTCGTACCGGGATGACCGCTTTCGATTATTGATATCCTTTTTTGGACTGTCCCAGCTTTGTCGGCCAGCTCGGTTTGCGTCATGCCCTTCATGGTGCGAAGGCGGCGGATCATGTCGCCAATTTGGCCTGGCGTTCTAACGGTGTGTCTCATGGGGTCCTCTATGGGCCATTTATCCCATAATAAGGATATTTTGTAAATATCCTATTTTTAGGATAAATGTATTTTATCCTTTATTTAGGATATTTCACTTTACGATAATCACAGCATCATCAAGCAGTCGGACAGAAATAACAAACAGGGGGCACATCAGGACGCAGAGGCCAGCTATTGGCGTTTCCCCAATCAATTAGGCGCGGCCCTAAGTGGATAATTTTCTCTTGAAACTTCCATATTTTGGAAGTATATAGAATTTTATGGCCACTCTCGCAACCAAAATTATTGAGGCCGGATATGGTAACCGTCCTTTCACGGAGCGCCAGCTTGAGCGCATCCTTCTGGTTAGTGATGCCAGCCGTTATGGTTTAGTCAATCGCGCCTTGCGGGACGGATCGCTTCTGCGCGTCAGGCGCGGCCTATATATCTTGGGCGCGAGTTGGAGCAAGCGTGGGCTGGAAAACCCGGAAATCCATCCATTTGCACTTGCACAAGCGCTTAAGCATGGCAGCTACATCTCGTTTGAAACAGCCCTTTCCTATCACGGCTGGATTCCCGAAGCAGTATATCTGACAGCAAGTGTAACGCCCGATAGCAAGACACTTAGATATGAAACAAGCAACTGGGGAAATTTTGAGTTTTCACCCCTCGCCACAAATGAGTTTCAGTTTCTTGTCGGCGTTAGTCGCATCAAAGTCGGGCAATCCGCAACCCTTGTGGCGCGGCCATTGCGGGCGCTGATGGACTTGGTGGCAAGCCGGAAGATCGCATGGCAAGGGTTAGATTGGATCACGCATGGCCTGCGTGTCGATGCCGAACATTTGCATAGCCTTTCTGCCACGGACTTCGATGACCTTGAGCCTGTTTACAAGCATAAATCCGCGCAGGATTTTCTTGCCAATCTGCGCTTTGTGCTGTTGCCACTGGAATCACCTAGACTGCCAGTCGCAGAGCGGCACACAAGGACAAGCGCGTGATTGAAATCATCAAGCAAAGGCTCGAAGACTACAAACTCGACCCTATCCTTGGCGCGGGGCCACTGGAGCGCGAGAATGTGCTCAAAGAAATCCTCCAGAACATCGCTCTTTATGGTCTCTGGCGCGCAGATTTCTTTGACGTAGCCCTCTTTCAGGGCGGTACAAGCTTGCGCATATTACATGGACTCCCGCGCTTTTCTGAAGATTTGGACTTTATGCTGCGCGTACCCGACGATGGATTTGGTTGGGAAAAGTACCTGGCCCCAATGCAAGATACCTTCGAACAATTCGGGCTTGCTTTAACGGCTTCATCGAGAGATCAAATGGATAAGCGCATTCGGGCCGCCTTGATCAAGGACGATTCAATCGCCAATCAACTTGATCTGGCCTTTACCGATCAGGGACATGCACGGGCTATCAAGATCAAGCTGGAAATTGATGTAAAGCCCCCGCCGTTTTCAGGGGAGGCGACCACTTTCCTGGACTTTCCATTAGACCATGAAGTGCGCCACCAAGACCTGGCTTCTAATTTCGCACTCAAGATTCACGCCCTTTTATGTCGCGGCTTTATTAAGGGCCGCGACTGGTATGATTTTGGCTGGTATGTCGCAAGAGCCGTTTCGCCCAATTTACGGCATTTGGAAGCGGCGTTACACCAGTCTGGACCATGGGCCGGGCAGGGGAATTTGATAGTTGACACCGCATGGCTCAAAACGAGCTTAACCGCGGCAATTTCGGAAATTTATTGGCAAGACGCATCGCAAGACGTTCGGCGCTTTCTGCGGGCACCTGAAGCCCGGTCGCTCGACCTTTGGGGGGAAGGATTTTTCCTGGCTAAGCTTGATAAGCTGCTAGCGAACATCACCCCCTAGGCATTAGTACGCACTATAAATACACCGTAGGCGGAACGAATGAAAAATGGTGGAGCCAAGGGGAGTCGAACCCCTGACCTCTTGAATGCCATTCAAGCGCTCTACCAACTGAGCTATGGCCCCATCTGATTTGGTCGTGATGGACCAAATGGATCGAGTTGTGGACTCCACCGAACCCACAAGAGGGCCGCGTATAGACGTCTCGGCGGAGGGGATCAAGACGGGCGTCGCAGCGTTGCTGCAGCGAATGGCGTGTGTTGCCGCCGCCGCCCCGCATTTCCCGCAAAACGAGGGTCCAGAAACGCAAAAGGCCTGCCCAAACCACCGATGGCGGCAAGGGCAGACCTTTTTCAATCGCTGTGCGCGCCGGGATGTGGCGCAGGCTTTACCCCTTAGCGGGGGTCGACGTCATCATCGTCCGGACCGGGGATGTCGCCCAGATCGTCGTCAATGAGGTCTTCGTCATCTTCCAAGAAGGGCACTTCATCGTCGCCGGCGGTTGGATCATCATCATCCAGCTCTTGCTCGGAGAAGCCTTCGGGCACATCTGCGCCGCCCGTGCCTTGGTTGATCGGGTCAGATTCTTCATCGTCATCGAGTTCGAGTGGCGCTTGGTCAACAGCCGATGCATCAAGCTCTGCCGTGACTTCTTCATGCTCCATGTCGTCCTCGTCCATATCGGGATCGATGACTTTTGCTGGAGCATCTTCGTCGTCTTCTTCCGCGGCTGCAGCCAACTTGGGGTCAAACGCGGTCAGACGTGCTTTTGCGCGACGGGCTTTGACGGCCTCATCATCGGGATCAAACACATTGGAACACTTTGGGCACTCTGCAGGCCGTTTGTGTAAGTCATAAAATTTTGCGCCGCAGGCGGGGCACAATTGTTTTTCGCCAAGGTCAATTTTAGGCACTGTTGGGGCTCCACTGGCCGATCGCCACATTGGGAATGTAATCTAAGGGCGCAGCGCTTGCCACGTAAGTGTGACGCTGTCAAAACCTATGCTGCAGTCCAATGTATTTAGGCGGAAGATTGGCTGCGCAACTGGCCTAGAACATCAAAAAAGGTCGGGAACGTTTTCGAGGTACAGGCAGGGTCTTCAATCGTCACGCCTTCGTTGGCCAAACCCGCTATTGCCAGCGACATGGCCATACGGTGGTCATCATAAGTGGCGACTTGGGCGACCTTGAGCTTGGCAGGCCGGATCAATAGGCCGTCTCGGCGTTCATCCAGATCCGCGCCCATCGCGCGCAATTGGGTGGCCATGGCGTTTACTCTATCCGTCTCTTTCCAGCGCATATGCTCAACCCCGGTAATCAGGACAGGGCTGGACGCGTTGGAGGCGATGGCGGCGAGCGTTGGTGCCGTGTCGGAAATCGCATTCATATTGATCTCGAGGCCATTGAGTTGTGCAGGGCCAGTGACCGTAAGGCCTGCCGTGCTTTCCTCAACCGTCGCGCCCATGCCAGCCAAGGCATCGACGAAGAGTGCATCACCTTGAAGGGCTTTGCGAGATAAGCCCGGAATGGTGACCCGCCCGCCGGTGACGGCCGCGGCAGCGAAGAAATAAGATGCGCTGGAGGCATCAGGCTCGACCCCATAGCGCGCCTTAGCTTGATAGGTTTGGCCCGCCGCGACGTGGAGGCGTTGTGGCTCTGGTCGCTCGACGGTCACCCCCCAATCGGCCATCATGTCGATCGTCATCGCGATATAGGGTTCAGACACGATGGGGCCGGTCAGCACAAGGTCAGTGTCGGCCTTGGCAAAGGGGGCGACCATCAGGGCGGCGCTCACCTGTTGGCTGGAGCGTTGCGGGTCAAGTTCGAGGTGACCACCGGGGAGGCCGGAACCCAGAAGAATCAAAGGAAAATGGCCCCGTGCGCCTTCAAAGCTGATCTTGGCACCTTGGGCTTCAAGCACATCCAAAAGGTCGCCCATCGGCCGCTTACGCATCGCGGCCACTCCGTCAAAGCGCACAGGGGCTAGGCCAAGCGCGCTCAAGGCCAGAAGGAAGCGCGCGGCAGTGCCTGCATTGCCAACAAATAAGTCTGCAGCTCCACCTTTGGGAGCTGGTAGTTGACCGCTACAGCCAGAGACCATGAATGTTGTGGCCGCTGGGTCATGCGAGACCTCAAAGCCCAAGGCGTTCAGGCAACTGGCAAAAATGCGTGTGTCGTCGCTATCGAGCGCGCCTGTCAGCACCGACTGGCCTTGCGCCAAGGCCGCCAACAGCAAGGCCCGATTATTGATGCTCTTAGAGCCTGGTACCGTCACGGTGCCACGGGCTGGGGCTTTGAAGCTGGGGATGAACAAGGTTTCCATCAGCGCTTCTTACGGTCGGTGGCATCTAAAATAAAGGCACATTGCGGCATGAGTGCTTTGATTTAGCGGGCATGAGCCAGTCTGGTTGCATTTGCTGTTTGGCAGCGACAGACAAGCTTGATAGGACCACGCCCGAAACCAGACACCCCAATTCCTAGCCAACGGGCAACCAATTCATGATTATCGCTGTCGATGGCCCCTTGGCTGCTGGAAAGGGTACAATCTCTAAAGCCTTGGCAGAGCTTTATGGCTTACCCCACATGGACACGGGTAAGCTTTATCGCGGCGTTGCTTATCGTCTCCTGTCTGCTGGTCAGCCACCCCAAGATGCCGATACCGCCGCCGAAGTCGCGCGGACACTGTCGATGGCGGGGATTGAGGACGCGGATTTGCGCACCGCGCAGGTGGGTGCGGCGGCTTCTGTCGTTGCGGCCAATCTAGCGGTCCGGCAAGCTTTATTCGATCTTCAGCGCAATTTTGCTCTGCAGGCAGGTGGGGCGGTGCTCGATGGCCGCGATATTGGCACGGTGGTGTGCCCAGAAGCCGATATCAAGCTCTATGTCTCGGCCAGTCCGGAAGAGCGCGCGCGGCGCCGACAGATGGAACTGGAGGCCTTGGGGGAGGTTATTTCATTCGAGGCTATGCTGGCGCAAACACTTGAACGCGACGCCCGAGATTCTGGGCGCGCAGATGCGCCTTTAAAGCCCGCTGAAGACTCCCACTTGCTCGATACGACTGGTCTGAGTATAGAGGCGGCTGTGGATAAAGCCCGATTGATCGTGGAACAGGTGCGTTTGGCCAAAAGCTAGGCAAGCTTTCCTCGAAATTCAAACAATCGTGTGATCTACATTTAACATGCTAAAATGATGCGTTGTAAGACGCGAGGCCCGAAGGCCGCAGGACCTTTCGGGCAAGACCGCCGGAGCCAACCGGCAGGCCTGCTTTCATCTATTCGGAGACTGATACACACATGAGCGACATGCTCCTTAACCCGAGCCGGGACGATTTCTCGGCATTGCTAGAAGAATCCTTTGGTGCCCGTGGTGGCCTGACCGAAGGCAAAGTCATTTCCGCAACCGTTGTTTCGATCGAAAACGATTTCGTTCTGGTCGACATTGGTTTGAAGACCGAAGGCCGCATTCCTGTGCGCGAATTTGGTCTTGAAGGTTCGTCCTTGAAGGTCAATGACACTGTTGAAGTTTACCTCGACCGGATTGAGAACGCGCTTGGTGAAGCCGTTGTCAGCCGCGAGAAGGCCCGCCGTGAAGAGGCTTGGGGCCGTCTTGAGAAGCTGTTTGCAACCGGCGAGTCGGTTGATGGTGCGATTGTTGGCCGCGTTAAGGGTGGCTTCACGGTTGACCTCGGTGGCGCAAACGCCTTCTTGCCAGGTTCGCAAGTCGACATCCGCCCTGTGCGCGACGTCGGTCCATTGATGAACATCGTCCAGCCATTCTGCATACTGAAAATGGATCGCCCACGTGGTAACATCGTGGTGTCGCGTCGTTCGATCCTCGAACTCGACCGCGCAGAAGCCCGTACCGAGATCGTTGCCGGTTTGGCCGAAGGCGAAATCCGCGACGGCGTTGTCAAGAACATCACCGATTACGGTGCGTTCGTGGACTTGGGCGGCGTCGACGGTCTGTTGCACGTCACCGACATGAGCTGGAAGCGTATCAGCCACCCAAGCCAAGTGCTGAACGTGGGCGACACGGTTCAAGTTCAAATCGTCAAGATCAACCCAGATACCCAGCGTATCTCCTTGGGCATGAAGCAATTGCTGTCAGATCCTTGGGATGGGGCAGAAGCCAAATATCCAGTTGGCGCACGTTATTCGGGCGTCATCACCAACATCACCGATTACGGTGCGTTCGTGGAATTGGAATCTGGCGTCGAAGGCTTGGTCCACGTGTCCGAAATGTCTTGGACCAAAAAGACCTTGCATCCTTCCAAGATCGTCAACCCTGGCGATCCAGTCGACGTGATCGTGATCGATGTGGATGGCGACAAGCGCCGTATCTCGCTGGGCATGAAGCAAGCTCAACCCAATCCTTGGGATGCGTTCCTCACTGAATTCCCAGTTGGTTCGACCCTCACGGGCGAAATCAAGAACATCACCGAGTTCGGTCTGTTCGTAGGCGTCAATGAAGACTTGGACGGCATGGTTCACATGTCGGACATCGACTGGAACCAAGCTGGTGAAGAAGCCATCAAGAACTACAAGCGCGGCGACATGGTCGAAGCCAAGGTTCTCGATGTGGACGTTGAGAAAGAGCGTATCTCGCTCGGCATCAAGCAAGTCTCGTCTGATCCATTCGCAACTGAGACTTTGAAGCGCGGCCAAACCGTGACGTGCACCGTGACCGAAATTGCTTCGGGCGGTATCGAAGTCTCGATCGGTCCAGACAACATCATGAAAGCTTTTGTTCGCAAGTCGGACATCTCGCGTGATCGTGCAGAGCAGCGTCCAGAACGCTATGCTGTTGGTGACCGCGTTGATGCCGTCGTAACGGCAATCGACAAAGCAACGCGTAAAGTCTCGGTTTCGATCAAGGCGCTTGAAATGGCTGAAGAAAAAGAAGCCATTAGCCAATTTGGATCGTCCGATTCCGGCGCATCTTTGGGCGATATCCTTGGCGCAGCGCTGCGTCAAAAGGAACAAAACGACTAAGTTTCACGCTGGCGAAACAAGATCACCGCAAGAAACTATAGCTTGAGAGAAAGGCCAGAGCATCGCTCTGGCCTTTTTTGTTTTTCGGTCAAAGACAAATTTCCTCAAGAAGGCTTGCGCGCGACTGGTTTTTTGCTGTTATATAGATTTGATAAAGTCTAACTAAGGGACAGGCCCATATGTTGCGATCTGAACTTGTTGCTAAATTAGCTACCGAGAATCCGCATCTATTTCATGGGGATGTTGAGCGCGTGGTCGATACCGTTCTCGAAGAGATCACCAAGGCATTGGAAGGCGGCGATCGCGTCGAATTGCGCGGGTTCGGAGCGTTTTCGGTTCGCTCCCGCGGGGCACGTCAGGGTCGCAACCCGCGGACCGGTGAAGGCGTGGCCGTTGATGCCAAGCACGCACCTTTCTTCAAAGCTGGCAAGGAATTGCGCGCCCGCTTGAACGGTGGCGTCGATCCCGGCGAATAAGCTCCAAGCCTTCTGGCCTAGCGTCTGCTTGATCGGACGTTTCTGTTAGGATCACTTTCAATTAGGCTGCTCTCTCATAGAGAGCGCTCTTTATTGGATTGGTTGTATTTAAATGGACCAAAGAATGAGCATCGCCAATGAGTTCAAAGCCTTTATTGCCGGCGGAAATGTCATCGACCTTGCGGTCGGCGTCGTAATTGGCACCGCCTTTGGCAAGATTGTTTCAGCCTTTGTCGACAAGGTGATTATGCCAGTTGTTGGGCTTCTGACAGGTGGTGTCGATCTTGCGGGCATGAAGATTGTGCTACTGGCGGCCGATGAAGCCACAAAGAAGGCAGAAGTTGCGATCGGCTATGGCGATGTTCTGGCTGCGACGTTAAATTTCGTGATTGTCGGCTTTGTGCTTTTCTTGGTCGTGAAAGCCTACAATCGAGTAAAAGCGCCAGCACCGGCACCAGCCGCACCTGCCGGGCCAACACAAGAAGAGCTTTTGGCAGAGATTCGCGATCTTTTAAAAAAGTAAAGCCGAAGTCGAAAGCCCTTTCGCCGCAGTGCGTACTTTTGCTTTGTGACTGAACGCTCTACATGATCACGCATGCGCCTTGCCCAAGCTAAGATTTGTGGATTGTCTGATCGTCAAACCGTAGGCGATGCCTTGGTCTGTGGCGCGGCATTTATCGGCTTTGTGACCTTTCCCAAAAGTCCCCGCCATATTCTGCCAGCTGACGCCAAGCCGCTCGCGAAAATGGCGGCGGGTATGGCGCGGACAGTATCCGTTGTGGTTGATCCCGATGATGCGCTGCTTGGCCAGGTTATGACCGATTTGGCGCCAGACTTCTTGCAATTGCAGGGCGGAGAGAGCCCAGATCGCTGTGCAGCCATTAAGGCGCGCGGTGTCGGCATCATCCGGGCCTTTGGTATCTCGCAGCGCGAAGACCTAGAGCAGATCAAACCCTATCTCGATGTCGTCGACTATCTCTTGTTTGACGCCAAAGCTCCAAAAGGGGCAACAAGACCGGGGGGCCTTGGTCATGTGTTTGACTGGACAATCCTGCAGGGGCTCCAAAGTCCCGTGCCGTGGTTTCTCTCGGGTGGCCTTAATCCTGAAAATGTCGCAGAAGCCGTGCGGCAAACCGGTGCACCCTTGGTGGATGTCTCCTCTGGCGTTGAGCGCGCGCCGGGCTTAAAGGATAGCGCACGGATCGCCAGCTTCATGCAAGCTTTGAACGACTGAGAATGGATCACTAAACAAGATGGACGCACGTAATTCCTGGGGTTCTTATCCCGACGCGCAGGGCCGCTTTGGCCAATTTGGCGGTCGCTTTGTTGCTGAAACCCTGATGCCCAACATCTTGGCGCTGCAGCAAGCGTATGAAGACGCTAAAGCAGATCCCAGCTTCCAAGAAACATTGGACGTTTTCTTACGCGATTATGTCGGCCGTCCGAGCCCGCTCTATTTTGCTGAGCGCCTGACCAATCATTTCGGTGGGGCCAAAATCTATTTCAAACGCGATGAACTCAATCATACCGGGGCGCATAAGATTAACAATTGCATGGGCCAGATTTTCTTGGCCATGCGTATGGGCAAAACACGCATCATCGCTGAGACCGGTGCTGGCCAACATGGGGTTGCTACGGCAACTGTCTGTGCCCGCTTTGGCCTGCCTTGCATTGTTTATATGGGTGCGACCGATGTTGAGCGGCAAAGCCCGAATGTATTCCGGATGAAGCTGCTGGGTGCCGAAGTCCGCCCTGTTGATGCCGGTACTGCGACGCTAAAAGATGCGATGAATGAAGCGCTGCGCGATTGGGTCACCAATGTGGATGATACCTTTTACATCATCGGCACAGTCGCAGGCCCACACCCCTATCCGCAATTAGTTCGCGATTTTCAATCCGTGATTGGGCGGGAAACCAAGCAGCAAATGCTGGAGCGTGAAGGGCGGCTGCCCGATGCTCTGGTGGCCTGTATAGGTGGGGGCTCTAACGCCATTGGCCTGTTCTATCCTTTCCTTGAAGACGAAAGTGTCAAGATTTATGGCGTGGAAGCGGCTGGCCACGGCATTAAAACAGGTCAGCATGCGGCGGCTTTAACCGGCGGTCGGCCTGGCGTTTTGCATGGCAATCGCACCTATCTTTTGCAAAATGACGATGGTCAGATCATTGACGCGCATTCGATCTCGGCGGGCCTTGATTATCCAGGCGTGGGGCCAGAGCATGCGTTCTTGAAAGATACGGGCCGGGCGACCTATTTGTCGGCTACCGATGATGAAGCACTTGAAGCCTTCCAGCTTTGTGCGCGGCTGGAAGGAATTTTGCCGGCGCTAGAGCCTTCACATGCCTTGGCCCGCGTGGGCGAGATTGCCAAGGATGTCGGCAAGGGTGGCATCGTGGTGATGAACCTATGTGGCCGTGGTGACAAAGATATCTTCACCATCGCCAATGCTTTAGGGGCGAAGATCTAATGCCAGTGGGACGTCTTTCTAACGCCTTTGCGCGCGCCAAAGCTGAAAACCGTGCCGCCTTGGTCGCCTATGTCATGGCAGGGGATCCTTCTTTGGAGGTTTGCGCCGCCATTCTAGACGCTTTGCCTGGCGCAGGTGTTGATGTGATTGAGCTGGGTTTTCCGTTCACAGACCCAATGGCCGACGGTCCATCAATCCAGCGCGCTGGCATTCGCGCGCTCAAAAATGGTACGACCTTGCGCAAGACCATGGCGCTGGTCGGCCAATTTCGTCAGAAACATCCTGAAACGCCTTTGATTGTGATGGGCTATCTCAACCCAGTTGAGACCATGGGCTATGATGCTTTTGCGCGTGATGCGGCCGAAGTGGGCATTGATGGGGCGATCATTGTAGATGCCCCGCCCGAGGAAGATGGCGAATTGCGCGCGGCCATGCAGGCCAGCGATCTGGCACTCATTCGGCTTGCCACCCCAACCACGGACGCAAAGCGTTTGCCTGCGGTCGTCGCGGGCGTCAGTGGCTTTGTCTATTATGTCTCTGTCGCAGGTATCACAGGCGATAAAGCGATTGAAACTGCCGATATCGGCGAAGCGGTCGCCGCTGTTCGCAAAGCTTCCGGTCTTCCGGTCGCTGTCGGCTTTGGCATTAAGACACCAGAAGCGGCTGCCCGCACGGCAAAGATCGCCGATGGCGTGGTGGTTGGCTCTGCCCTGGTTGACGTGATCGCCAATGCGCATGAAACTGGCGCTGATTGTGCACAAGCAGCTGCCGCGTTTTGTCAGTCCTTGTCGCAAGCCATTGCGCAAGCCCGCTAGGAGCTACACCAATGAACAGCTGGATTGACCGCATCCGTCCGGGCATCAACAAGCTACTACAAAAGCGCGAAACGCCTGATAGTCTTTGGGTCAAGGATCCCGATAGTGGCGAAATGCTCTATCGGGTTGATCTGGAAAACAGCCAATGGGTGACGCCTTCTGGCCGACACATGCGGATTGGGCCAGAGCTTCGCTTTCGTTATTTGTTTGATGGCGAAAGCTGGCTGGCGATCGATACGCCCAAAGTAGTGGAAGACCCACTGAAGTTTAAAGACGACAAACGCTATGTGGATCGCTTGAAAGATGCACGCGCCAAAACTGGTCGCGACGATGCAATGGCGATTGGCTATGGTAAGGTCGGTGGCAATCATGCAGTGGCCTTGGTGCAGGACTTTAACTTCATGGGTGGCTCGCTCGGCATGGCTGCGGGCGAGTCGTTCATTAAGGCCGCACGCGAAGCGCTGGAACGTAAGTGCCCTCTGATCTGCTTTACCGCCGCAGGCGGTGCGCGGATGCAGGAAGGCATTTTGTCCTTGATGCAAATGCCGCGCACGACCTTGGCTATTGATGGCCTGCGCCGTGCAGGCCTGCCCTATATCGTCATATTGACCGACCCCACGACAGGCGGCGTCACAGCAAGCTATGCAATGTTGGGCGACATCCACATCGCAGAACCCGGTGCTTTGATCGGCTTTGCCGGACAGCGCGTGATTGAACAAACTATCCGCCAGAAATTGCCACCGGGCTTCCAACGGTCCGAATATCTGTTGGAACATGGCATGGTGGACATCGTGGTTGATCGCCGCGAACTCAAAGCCACATTGGCACGCATTTTGGGTTTGTTGCGGGCTTAATCGGCTTGCGGATGGATCCGATTAATTGATATAGAAATATATCATTTGAATGGATCGACGCCACTGTGGATTTAGCCCTTTTCACGCTCTTGCATCTTCTCGTCTTCGTCTATTGGTTGGGAGGCGATTTGGGTGTGTTTTATAGTTCCACAATTTTGACCAATGCGAAGCAATCGGCAGCGGCACGCGTGGCAGCCGCACAGGTTCTGGCGCAAGTCGATATGGCACCTCGCACGGCAATGATCCTCACTTTGCCAACAGGTTTGACCCTGGCGGCCGTGAAGGGATGGTTGATCCTAGGGCCTTTCAGCCTTGCTTTGATTTGGGTTGCTGGCCTGATCTGGCTCGCGCTCGCTTGGGTGCTGCATGTCCGGCATCTAAGCCCAACATCGATACTTCGCAGAGCTGACCTAATCATTCGCTGGGTTGTTATCGCGGCCCTAGCTATTTTGGCGCTGAACCTCTGGCCCAATACATCGGGCTTACCTCTCTTCCTGAAGATTAAATGCGGGGTTCTTGCCGCCACGATCCTCTGTGGTCTGATGATCCGCCGCGCCTTGGTCCGCTTTGGCCCAGCCTTTGGTCGGCTTGTACAAGACGGCGCAAGCCCAGAAATCGACGCACAGATTGACCGCGCCCTAGATGAAAGCCGCCCGTTGGTTGTGACTATCTGGCTGCTCTTGCTGGTCGCAGCCTTTTTGGGCTTAGCTAAACCGCTATGAAGGATCCTTACCATGGTTGAAACCGCTCCCCTCCAAATGGCTTTGGCTGACCGTCTGGCACAGCTGATTGGGGCGGACTATGTCGCCCGCGACGAAGACACCCGCCGCGCTATGAGTGAGGATGTTTTTAGCCAAGGGGGCGTAGCTGGTCTGGTTGTGGCCCCGGCCAATCTTGATGAATTGTCGCAGGTTTTAGAAGCGGCCCATCAAGCAGGCGCAATCATTGTGCCGCGCGGTGGCGGCATGAGCTATACATCTGGGTTTGTCACCGAGCAGTCTGGCGCTGTGGTTATCGATATGCGGCGGATGGATCAAATCCTTTCGGTCAACGCCGAAGACATGCTGGTGACGGTGCAGGCCGGGGCTACTTGGGCCTCCTTGCAGGCAGCCTTGACACCGCTTGGCCTGCGGACCCCGTTCTGGGGGCCGTTATCGGGCCTTAGCTCCACCATTGGCGGTGGTCTATCCCAACTAAACGCTTTCTTTGGCGCGGGTATCTGGGGAACGACGTCGGAGAGCGTTACGTGTCTGACGGTGGTTCTAGCTGATGGCAGCATTTTGCGGACGGGAAGCGCGGGGACGACCGGCGGCAGCCCTTTCTTCAAGCACTATGGACCCGACCTCGCGGGTCTTTTCTGCGGCGATTGCGGCGCGCTGGGCATCAAGGCAGAAATCACGTTGCGCCTGATCCCGGCCCCGGCTCATGAGGCGCATTTGAGCTTTGCTATGCCGGATCTGGTTTCAACGGCGCGCACCACGGCCGCAGTCGCGCGCACCAATCTCGCCAGCGAGGTTTGTTCTTTTGATCCTAATCTGGCCAAGATCCGTATGCGGCGCGCCAGTCTCTTGCAGGATGTGAAGACCTTGGCAGCCGTCATTGGCGCTCAAAAGAACTTATTTGAGGGCGTCAAACAGGGCGCTAAAATGGCTTTGGCTGGGCGCGGTTTTATGGATGATGCGGGCTATACTTTGCATCTGATCACTGAAGGTGCTTCCGCCACCCAAGTGGAGGAAGCTGCCCGCACGTTGCGCGATCTTATGAAGGGCCATGGTGGCCGCGAAATTGAGAACACCATTCCAAAGGCCATGCGCGCGGCACCCTTTACCCCGCTAAACAATATCCTCGGGCCCGATGGCGAACGCTGGGTGCCCATTCATGGCATTGTGCCCCTGTCGCAAGGCGAGGCCTGCTGGCAGGATTTGGATGACGTGTTTGCGTCTTATGGTCCCGCGTTTGAGGCACGGGGCATGACGAGCGGCTATCTGGTGACAACACTTAGCACCAATGGCTTTTTGATTGAGCCTGTCTTCTTCTGGCCAGATGCCCGCTATGGCATTCATGAAAGCACGCTTGAACCGTCTTACTTAACTAAGGTGCCAAAATTGCCAGCAAACGCTGACAACGCGGCTTTGGTCGATGAAGTGCGGGGCAAGATTCTCGACATTTTCGAACGCTTTGGCGCAACACATTTCCAAATCGGCCGCACCTATCGGTATGCGCAAACCCGCGAGCCGGTCACGTTGGCGCTTCTCAAAGCGATCAAAGCCCATCTTGATCCTGATCATCGCATGAATCCCGGGGTATTGGGTCTATGAGCACACGCAACCTTGCCGTCAAGAATCCGCGCACGGGCCAAGTGGACTTCACGATTGAGGCTGCAGACGCCGTCGCGGTTCAAGCGCTGGCGTCGCGTGCCCGTTGCGCGCAGCCAGCTTGGCAGGCCTTGGGGCTGGAGGGACGGGCTCAAGCACTTCTGGCAGTGAAGGCGGCGATCACCGGTCACTTTGATTCCATTCACGCTGCGCTGGCAGAGGATACAGGGCGGGGCAAGATTGCGCGGCGCGAGATTGAAGGCGCGTTGGCGAGCCTTGGGGGCTGGGCTGCTCAAGCGCCGCATTTGTTGCCGACCGCGTGGGCCGATGGCCGCTTTGACTCGCGCATGGCCCATGCGCCGCAATGGGTGCCCTATGGGCTCGTCGGCGTGATCAGCCCGTGGAATTTTCCTGTGACTTTATCGATGATTGATACGATCCCGGCGCTTTTAGCCGGGTGCAGCGTCATTATCAAACCTTCTGAAGTCACTCCACGTTTTGTAGCGCCCCTTCAGGCGGCCATCGCTGAAGTGCCAGCCCTCGATGGGGTTCTTCAACTGGTTCTGGGGGACGGGGAAACGGGCATCGCCTTGATCGACGCCGTTGATGCCATTTGCTTTACGGGCTCGGTCGCCACTGGCAAAAAGGTTGCCGTCCAAGCCGCGGGCCGCTTGATCCCGTCCTTCTTGGAACTGGGCGGCAAGGACCCTCTAATCATCACAGAAACAGCCGACCTCGACCGTGCCGTGACAGCGGCCTTGCGCGGGTCAGTTGTGTCGACAGGCCAAGCGTGCCAATCGATTGAGCGCATTTATGTCGCCCGGCCTCTTTATGAGGATTTTGTCGCGCGTTTGGTTGAGGCGGCCAAGGCGGCGCGCTTCAACCAGCCAGACAGAGATGTCGGCGAGATTGGCCCTATGATCTTTGGCAAGCAGGCAGAGACGATTGCTGCTCAATTGGCGGACGCTATTGCCAAGGGCGCGAAGGTACTTTCAGGCGGTGTGGTAGAGCATCATTTGGGCGGCGACTGGATTGCGCCAACGGTGGTGGTCGATGTCGACCACACCATGGCCCTGATGCGCGAAGAGACCTTTGGCCCTGTGATGCCGGTTATGGCATTTGATACGGTGGAAGAGGCCATTCATTTGGCCAATGATAGCGAATTTGGACTGTCAGCCGCCGTAATCGCTGGAACCTTGGCGGAAGCTGAAGTCATTGGTCGCCAGATTGAGGCAGGCGCCATCAGCCTAAATGATGCCGCACTAACCAGCCAATTCTACGAAGCCGAAAAGCAAAGCTTCAAGTCCAGCGGTCTTGGTGGGTCGCGCATGGGTCCTGCAGGCTTCCAGCGCTTCTGCCGCCGGAAAGCCTTGATCGCTAATAGAGGTGACGTGACGCCCTTGAGTGCTTATTCTGAAGAGACCTGAAGTCGCTACCCATCAAAAAAGGAAACACCCCATGCAAGACCCCGTCGTCATCGTTGGTTTGGCTCGCACGCCTATGGGCGGCCTGTTGGGGGAGTTGAGCAGCTTTAGCGCGAATGAATTGGGTGCCGTTGCCGTAAAGGCTGCGATGGCCGAAGCAGGAATTGCTGGCGCAGATGTTGACTGGATTTTGATGGGCAATGTTCTGCCCGCTGGCCAAGGCCAAGCCCCCGCCCGGCAAGCAGCTTTAAAGGCTGGCCTTCCTTTAAGCGTCGAGGCAACCACACTGAACAAAATGTGCGGCTCTGGCATGCAAGCAACGATTATGGCGGCTAACGCCATTAAAGCGGGCGAAGCTAAGATCGTCATCGCTGGTGGGATGGAGAGCATGTCCAACGCCCCTCATTTGATGAAATCCCATCGCGGCGGCGTCAAATACGGCCATGACCGGATCTTCGATCATATGGCGCTCGATGGGCTCGAAGATGCCTATGAAGGCAAGCCCATGGGCTTTTACGCCGACCAAGTGGCCGGTGAGTATCAATTCACCCGCGAGGCCCAAGATAATTATGCGTTGGAAACCTTGAATCGCGCCCAAGCAGCAACGGCCTCAGGCGCATTTACCCGGGAAATCGCCCCTGTCACCATCAGCGGACGCGGGGGCGACACCGTGGTCGACCGTGATGAGCTTCCTGCCAAGGCGCGCCCTGAAAAAATCCCTGGCCTGAAGCCTGCCTTCACCAAGGATGGAACGGTCACGGCTGCCAACGCGTCTGCCATTTCCGATGGTGCCTCTGCTCTCGTCTTGATGGCCAAGTCCGAGGCAGAAGCGCGCGGCCTCAAGATTTTGGCGGAAATTGTATCAAGTGCCGCCCACGCCCATGAGCCTGCCTATTTCACCACAGCCCCCGTCAAAGCCATGCAAAAAGCTTTGGCTAAAGCGGGCTGGTCGATTGGGGACGTTGATCTGGTGGAGATCAATGAAGCTTTCGCCATCGTGCCGATGATTGCCATGAAGGACCTTGGGATTGCTCATGAGAAGGTGAATGTGAACGGTGGGGCGTGTGCCTTGGGGCATCCAATTGGCTCCTCGGGATCGCGCATCATCGCTACCCTGATCGCTGCGATGGAAGCGCGCGGGGCCAAGCGCGGGCTTGCCAGCCTGTGCATTGGCGGCGGCGAAGCCACCGCTATCTGCCTTCAACGCACGTGAATCACTGAAAATCGCGCCGATCGGCTGGACAGAAGCGCATTTGCGCGCTGATACTTGGGTATGACGACTCCACTGCGCTTTGGACTTTGTTTGGGATTAGGCCTGATCGCGGGATTAGCACCGCCTTTGGCTATGCCGGAGCAGGCGATGGCTCAAAGCTTTGGCTATCAGCCTGCCAATCCGCGCGCCATCCAAGAGCGGCGTGAGCGAGAGGCTGCCCAAAAAGGCAGCGTAATCGTAACCGAACCTTATGGACCATCCGAGACGCTGCGGCAGACCCGCGCCATGACCAGCGCGCTGGGCCGACTAAAGCCAGAGCGCAAAGGCGTGGTCGATGTCTATGTGGTTGCTATAGGCCTTGATAGCGATGGCGTGTTTGGACGTGAAACGGCAGAAACGGCCCGCGTGCTTGCCAGCCGCTATGACGCCGAAGGACGCGCGATCGTTATGGCCAATGGCAAGGGGGCGTCAGGCTCTGCAACTGACCCCGTCGTGCCAGACGGCAGCCCGGATCATCTGGCGCAAGCGCTAGGCCATGTGGCCGAGGTCATGAACAAACAGGAAGACGTCTTGGCTTTGTTTATCACGACGCACGGTCATTGGAATACAGGGTTAAATTACCGAGATGGCGACCGGGCTGGCGGAAATATTGCGCCGACACGCTTGGCCGCGCTCCTCAATGAAGCCGGTATCAAGAACCGCCTTGTTATCCTGTCTGCCTGCTATTCCGGCATCTTTGTGCCGGCCTTGCAAAATGAATCGACCATAATCTTAACGGCAGCATCGGCGCAGAAACCTTCTTTTGGCTGCCGTGCAGAAAATGATTGGACCTTTTTTGGCGACGCTTTGATTAACCAAGCTTTACGCCAGCCGATCCCTCTGCCTGATGCCTTTGCAAAGGCCCGGTCCTTGATCACGAAATGGGAAGTAGCTTCCCGGCTTGATCCATCTAACCCGCAGATTGACCTCGGCCCGCAAGCCATTGCTTGGATGGATAAAATTGACGCGAAAGTTCCCAAGGTCGCGGGCCTGCCCAAGGGCATGCCCGCCTTTGGAGCTCCACCCCTGCCGCCTGAGCGGTCAAAGCCTGCACCGCTTTTGACTAAGCCTTGATCGGCCTTATTCAGCCGGGAGAGCTAGGCCGCTAATCAGCCAGCGCTCGCCATCTAACTGAACAGCCAATCGGGTCAGACCTCGTCCTTGACCCGGCCCTCCCAAACAAGCACCGCTGCGCGCATCAAACACCGCCATATGCGCCGCGCAGATCAGACCACCTGTTTCAGTTGTCAGAAACCTGCCGTCAAACGTGTCAAGGGGCCAGCCGGCATGAGGGCAGCGGTTCTCGAAGGCGGTCACCTCATCGCCACGTCGGATCACGATGATGCGCCTTTGGGCGCGCCCTTCTGTTATGTCTAGCCCGAGGATTTGACCGTCTGATAGCTCGGATTTACGCAAAGACGCTAACGGCGGATTAAGTGTCTCTGGACTATGGTCCCTTTGTGTTGGCACTGGAATTAGCGGGTCGGTGCAAAAGGAATCGTTATGTTGAGCGACATTCTGGGTTTGCCCTTCGTCTATCCGGCCGTCTGGCTCCTGATTTGCGCCTGTTTGTTCGGCTTCCTGCAAAGTCTCTTTCCTCTCGATCCAACGCCCCGCCCGATCCGTCGCGACATTTGGATGGATATTGGCTATTGGATGCTGGGCCCGTCGATCTATGCCTCAATCGGTGCGCTGTTAATTGGGGCTGGCTATGTAATTCTCTTTGGTGGCAATGTAGAGGCTGCTGTCGTATGGAGCAATACTGGAGCGCCTTGGCTGGCGGATTGGCCGCTGTGGCTGCAGGCCCTAGGCGTTCTGATTGTCACCGACATTTCGCTCTATTGGACCCATCGCCTATTTCATTCCAATACTTTGTGGCGCTACCATGCGATCCATCATGCGCCGGAAACACTCGACTGGTTGCATTCGGTGCGTTTTCATCCGATCAATTTAATCTTCCATAGCATCTTTGCAAATGCAGTGGCACTTTGGATAGGTTTCCCACCTGCTGCTGTTGCCGTCCTCGCGCCGTTTAACGTGCTTTATTCCACCATGGTCCATGCCAATTTGAACTGGACGTTTGGGCCCTTGCGCCACGTGTTTGCAAGCCCAGTGTTCCACCGTTGGCATCATACAGGTGCTGACGAAGGCGGGTCCAAGAACTTTGCTGCGACCTTTTCATTCTTGGATCATATGTTTGGCACCTTCTATATGCCCAAGGACCAGAAGCCGATGAATTTGGGCCTGACAGATAGGGATATGCCATCTAATTTATTGGGCCAGTGGCTTTACCCCCTTATGCCTTCTGAGCCGCAACGGACCGAAGACGTGTCGCCTAAACCTACGATCGTCCAATAAGGTGTTGTGCCATCCGGTCGGCAACCACGTCTGGCGTTAGACCTTCCTCGGCCGCTTCTTCGAAGATTTGCTCAAGCGTTTTCGGCACACGGTGAATGTGCTCGATCACTCGGGCAGCATCGTAATTGCCCGACACTTCATAGGCGACATTGATGATACCGCCAGCATTGACGACATAATCAGGCCCATAGAGAATTCCCCGCTCCGCCAGTGCAAGGCCGTGGCGCGGCTCTGCCAATTGATTATTGGCTGCCCCGCAAACAATTTTGGTGCGTAGGGCGGGGATCGTCGTGTCATTGAGAATTGCGCCCAGAGCACAGGGGGCCAGCACGTCTACGTCGGCGAAGAGTACATCTTCCACACTTATAACCTGCCCACCTGCTGCAGCCGCCGCTGCCTGGGCGCGGGCTGGGTCAACATCAGCAATCAAGACATCTGCGCCTTCTTG
Organism: Pseudomonadota bacterium; assembly: GCA_041160865.1. GTDB lineage: Bacteria > Pseudomonadota > Alphaproteobacteria > Caulobacterales > Aquidulcibacteraceae > Aquidulcibacter. The sequence continues at coordinate 21,006 of JBEAVQ010000017.1, forward strand.
CCCCAATTGGCGCGCAAGGTCCGCTCCAACTGCCCCCGCACCTTGCACCGCGATACGTACGCCCCCCAAGTCATCCCGCCCCATAAAGCGTCGCACACAGGTCTTGATCGACAAAAGGACTCCGAGCGCTGTCATGGGTGAGGGTTCGCCACCAAAGCCAGCTTTGGGGTCGCGGCCAAAGACATGATTGGTCTCTAGGGCGATTTGTTCCATGTCTGCCAAGGTCATGCCGACATCTTCGGCCGCCAAATAACGTCCTGACAGACCTTCAATCGCGCGACCTAAGCCCCGCATCAGCTGAGGCGTTTTGTCGGTCTTGGGGTTGCCGACTAGGACGGCTTTGCCGCCCCCTAAAGGTAGGCCAGCTAGCGCATTCTTGTAGCTCATGCCACGAGAGAGCCGCAGCACATCGGTAAGCGCGTCGTCCATATTGGTATAATTGGCCATGCGGACACCACCGGCTGCGGGGCCCAGAAACGTGCTGTGGATGCCTATAATCGCGCGCAAGCCCGTTTGATGATCATGGGCAAAGACAATCCGCTCATGGTGGTCAAACTCGACATGATCGAACACTGCTGACATCGCTTACGCCTTTTCTGGATACGCCGATTTACACGCCTTGTCCCCTAAACCATGTCGTCCCATTGTGGCGTGACACAGATAGCACAGGGCAGGGGCGTGGCGCTGCGCGCGGCTTTCGACTACATCTGAATTTTGGAAGCAACCTTAGTCTGCACTTCCGGCGGTATTTTTGTGAAGGAAGATCAAGATGATCGCGAATCTGATTTTTGATCGCGAAACCCAGCAAGTGCTGGAAGCCGTTGAAACTGATCGCTCGATCTGGAAAGCCAGACTTGAGGATTGGTGCAGTATCAACACCGGCTCCCGTAATCTCGAGGGCTTGCAGACTTTTCTTCTCAAGTTGGAAGCGGCCTTCAAAGTCCTGCCCGGCACCTGCGTACGGCGCGCTTTGCAGCCAGAGGCGATCATTAATGCTCAAGGCCAAGAGGCAGAGCAAGCCTTGAGCGATTCTTTGCACGTAGTTGTTAGGCCAGAGGCCCCAATCAAGTTGGTCTTGACCGGCCATTATGACACCGTCTTCCCCGCTCAATCGAGTTTCCTGACCGTTAAGGAGATTGAGCCCGGTGTTGTCAACGGGCCCGGTGTCGCCGATATGAAGGGCGGCCTTTGGGTGATGCTGGAGGCGTTGAAGGCGTTTGAAGCGCTGCCATGTGCGGCGCAAATTGGCTATGAAGTCCTGCTCAGCCCCGATGAAGAAATCGGCTCACCCGGCTCTGCCGCCATGTTATATGAGATTGGTGCGCGCAGCGACGTCGGCTTGACCTATGAGCCAGCGCTTGCGGACGGGTCCATGTCTGGGTCGCGAAAAGGCTCGGGCAATTTCTCGCTGACGATCCACGGTAAAGCTGCCCATGTCGGGCGCGCCCATCATGAAGGGCGCTCGGCTATTGCCGCTGCGGCGCGCTTTGTGGCAGGCCTTGAGGCGTTGAATGGAAAAGCCTCCGGCGTGACCTTCAACACGGGCCGGGTTGATGGTGGCGGGCCTAATAATGTGGTGCCAGACCTTGCCGTCGTCCGCTTCAATGTGCGCGTGCCAGATGCTGCTGCGGCGACTTGGGCCCAAAACGAAGTGGACGCCCTTATCGGTCAATATCTGTCCGGCGGTGGCATTCACGCCCATCTCCACGGCGGCTTTGGTCGCCCACCCAAGCCCAGAACGCCCGCACAAGAACTGGTATTTGCCCAAATAGCGGCAGCGGGAAAGGCGGTTGGGCTAGAGCTTGTTTACAAAGATACTGGTGGGGTTTGTGAAGGCAATAATCTCGCGGCCTCTGGCTGCGCCAATGTCGACACGCTTGGCCCACGCGGCGGGTTGATCCATTCTGATCAGGAATTTGCTATTCTTGACAGCTTTCCAGAGCGCGTCAGGCTGTCTTTGGCGGTTTTGGTGGGTTATGCGACAGGTCAATTGGATGCCAAAGCCCCCCGTCGCTTGCTGGAACAGGAATTGGGAACAAATCCATGCTCGTAGTACGCCCGGCGCGGCTAGATGATTTTGACGCTTTTATGGGCTTTGCCCGTCGTTCGGGCCCGGGCTTTACCAGCCTGCCCGAGGACGAGGCGCTCCTAGCCAAGCGGCTGGAAAAAAGCTTGGCCACCTTCTCGTCAGAGGTTCCCAAAGCCGATGGCGATGGCGGGATTTATCTGTTGATGATTGAGAGCGCCAAGGGCGGGCGACCCTTTGGCTGTGCGGCAGTGAAGACCAATATTGGCCGCGATGTACCTTTTTTCAATTATCGCATCGTCACCTATGGCCAAGCCTCCAAAGCTGCCAACCGTCGCTTTGAGATGCGAGCTTTGACTATGGTCAATGACTACACGGGTTGCACAGAAGTCGGCACCTTGTTCCTCGAGCCAGAGCGCCGAGGTGATGGCGCAGGTAAATTGTTGAGCTTGTCGCGCTTTATGTTGATGGCAGGTTCACCAACCCGCTTTCATGGCACTGTGGTGAGCGAGCTGCGCGGGGTGGTACATTTGGATGGGCGCTCCCCGTTCTGGGAAGTCGTGGGACGTCCCTTCTACCGAATGGACTTTGATGAGGCAGATAAGTTGTCGGCGACCAGTGACAATCAATTCATCATCGACCTGTCGCCCAAGCACGCGATTTATGTCGATCTTCTGCCTGATAGCGCGCGCGGCGCGATTGGCGAAACCCATCCAGATGGAGCGCCTGCCCGGCGTTTGTTAGAGCGCGAAGGTTTGCGCTTTGAAGGGGTGATCGATATCTTTGATGGTGGCCCGCTTTTGGCCACACGGATCGAAGATACACGCACGGTCCGGGACTCCCGCGCTTTACCATTCGTGGCCGGTGACGCCCACGGGGAAGATCGCGCGATGTTGTCGAACGGCCGGGTTGAAGGATTTAGATGCACCTTGGTGCAGGCCCGTATCACGCCTGATGCGGTCATCGTGGCCCCTCAGGTTTTGGAAGCTTTACAAATGGAAGACGGCCAGATCGGCCGCTTGCGGAGTTTTGATGTCTAACCATTCACACGGGGGCCATTCACACGGGGGCCTGTATCTCAACGGGGTTTGGCAGGCCGGGCTTGGCCCTCATTTTACCTCGATCGATCCAGCCAGCGAGGAGGTGGTGTTTGCTGCCCATGCGGCGACAGGCGTACAGGTTGAGCAAGCCGTCGCCGCCGCTCGCGCGGCATTCCCGGCGTGGGCCAAGACGTCGCGCGGGGAGCGTATTGCGATCCTTGAAGCCTATAGCCGAGCGCTACAAGCTAAAGGCCCTGCCATCGCCGAAGCTATTTCCCGCGATATGGGCAAAGCACTGTGGGAATCGACGGCGGAAGTTGGCGCAATGGTTGGCAAGATCGCGATTTCCGTGCGCGCCTACGAGGAGCGGACTGGGGTAAAGAGCGAAGCCGCTGCCTTTGGCCGCACCGCGCTGGACCATCGTCCTTGGGGCGTCATGGCTGTGCTCGGCCCGTTTAATTTCCCCGGTCATTTGCCCAATGGCCATATTGTTCCAGCCTTGTTGGCTGGCAACACATTGGTGTTTAAGCCTTCAGAATTGGCCCCTTCGGTTGCTGTTCTGATGGTCGAAGCCTTTGAAGAAGCCGGCCTGCCCGCAGGCGTCTTGAATGTGGTGATGGGCGCGCGCGACACAGGCGCCGCGCTTCTGGCTGCATCTGGCATTGATGGGGTCTTGTTTACAGGCTCAGCCACCACCGGCACCGCGATCCACCGCATGTTTGGTGGCCGCCCAGAAGTTATCTTAGCCCTTGAGATGGGCGGCAATAATCCGCTGATTATCTGGGATCCAGCAGAAATTGAGGCTGCGGCAGATTTGGTCGTGCATTCTGCTTTCATTACCAGCGGTCAGCGTTGTTCTTGTGCGCGGCGTTTGATCTTGCCAGAAGGCCGTTTTGGCGATCAAGTCCTTGAGGCTACACAGGCCCGCATCGAGCGGATGGTCTTGGCACCTTGGAATTCACAAACCGCCCCCTTTATGGGCCCCGTCATCCACGCTGGGCAAGCCGCACGGGTCGGCCATTTTGAAGCAGAATTGCAAGCGTTAGGCGGCAAGTCTCTCGTCAAGGCCCAAATTGGCGTTGAAGGGCCTGCCTTTGTGCGTCCTGGCTTGATTGACATGACGCACGCGCAAGAAGCTGAGGATGAGGAATTATTCGCGCCGTTTGCGCAGGTGTTCCGTGTTAGGACGTTTGAGCACGCTATCCAGCGGGCCAATGCCACGCGCTTTGGCCTCTCCTCAGGTCTGGTGAGTGATGACCCAGCCTTGTGGCAGGAAGCAAGGCTCAATCTGCGTGCGGGCCTGATCAATTGGAACCGACCCACAACTGGCGCGTCTTCTGCTTTGCCTTTCGGCGGGCCTGGTCTTTCAGGCGATGGCCGACCGAGTGCTTATTACGCCGCTGACTATTGCGCATTCCCGGTCGCTAAACAGGAAGCAGATCGGGCGGAGCGTTTAAGCGCACCCGGCATTTAACTGAAACGGACAAAGATCATGAACTCTCAATCCTTGCTGGCCGCCTGCGCTTGGGCCTTCTATGCTGTCGCCAGCCCTGCGCTTGCCCAGTCTGCTTCAGACCCAGCTTCCGCAGGGTCTGAAGTATCCCTAGTTGAGCGGATATCGATGGAAGAAGTCAGTGAAGAAATGGCCCGCCGCTTGTCTGCCCTTCCGGGTGTGCGCGGGGTGGAGCGCATGGATGGCTTGGTCAATAGTTTGCGGGTCGTCACCCATTCTGAAGTCAGCGTCCGCCTCGATACGCTGCAGGCGCGCGTCAATCTACCAGATGCTAATCCAGAAGCCGAATATAGTCGCTTTGAAACCAATGTTCGCAACCTCCTTGATCAGCAAGATCCGTTCAAGCTCGAGCAGTTGCGAGTGGTGATCCGCACCACCCAAGCCATCGACACTTTTGAAGTCCAAACAGCTGTCCTCGGGCAGCGAAATGGGGTAGTTCGCCGCCCGTTTGCGGAAGGGCTTGAAGAAGTCCTCGTGGGCGATACACCGACGACCATTGCCCTCATGCCAATTGGCCGACTGAACGATTTGCAATTGGGCACGACCCAAGCGTTTGATCGGGCCCGAGCAAATACGCTGAAAGAGCTGTCCGGCGTGAAGTGGACCGTCAATGACGGCTTGTTGGAAGCTGATCCAGACCAACCTTATGGCACAAGCCTTTTGGCCCTTGACCAAGTCTGGACTGCGCTCGAAGAACAATTGGGGGGACCATTGGCGGTTGCCGCACCTACGCGCGATACATTGGTCGTCGGTCGGGCGGATCGCGCCCGTGACATGACCCGTCTCGCAAAGATTGCAGCCAGTGGTGTCGACAAGACCGGCAGCTTGTCAGACAAAATTTTGGTGCGCCAAGGCAATTTGTGGCTTGCCCGATAGAGCCGCGGCAGCGCTTGAGAACCAGGTCGAGCGGGTGTTGCACCCATCAAGCCTTTAAATTTTGGTCACCAGCATCAGGCCGTCGCCAATAGCAACCATGACAGCGCGAACACGGGGATCGGCTTTAGCATAAGTGGCAAGGTCCCGCAGGGCGACAGTCTCGATGCTGTGATCGCTTGGATCTGCCACCGAGCCGCTCCACAACATGTTGTCAAACAGCATGACACCGCCAGTGCGCAGAAGTGTCAGGCCCTTTTCGTAATAGTCTTGGTAGCCTGGCTTATCCGCGTCGACAAACATGAAATCGATCCGGCCTGCATAGCCTTCGCTGGCCAGGGCGCTGAGGCTGTCGCCAGCTGGCGCGATACGCAGGTCAATTGTGCTTTCGACATCTGCTTTTTGCCAATAGGTTTTGGCTAAATCGGTAAATTCTTCAGAGATGTCCAACGCAAAGAGCTTGCCTCCCGGTCCCGCATTTTGCCGCAAAGCAAGAGCAGTCACCAAAGCCGAATAGCCGGTAAAGACTCCCACTTCGACGGCTAGTCGCACATCCAACTGACGGATCAGAAAACTCATGAATGCGCCTTGTTCGGCGCTGATTTGCATCATCGCCTTTGGGTGGCTCGCCGTTTCAACCCGGCAGGCGGTTAAGGCGGGGTGCTCGGATTGGTTCACCTCAGACAGATACTTAATGATCGGGGTGCTTAATGTGAAAGATGTCGACATGGTTGCTCTTATTGCTTTTCTTTTGCGGCTTGCAAAGCGTGAACAGTGCCCATCAGGGCCAGAAAAAGGATCAAAACCAAGGTAAAGATGGGTGAGCCATACGAATCTGGCCCTGCCCCTGCCCAGAAGCCACCGTCCTTTTGAAAGGTGACCCCATCCCCGATCCAAGTGGTTTCCAGCCACGTCCAGCCAGCATGGCCCGCAATTGCAGCCCAGATACCGCCACGACCCAGCGCGATAAATCCCAAGGCGGCTCCAAATAGCGCTGAATTGGCAATGTGCCAGACCGAACTATAGCCTTGAATCGTCTGCAAAGCACAGAAGGTCACAGCTGCAAGGCCAATGCCTGCTAGGGGGCCAAAAGCAGCGTGTCCGGCGCGCTGGGCAATACCGCGAACCACAACTTGCTCGGCCATAGCGTGGATGAGGATAAAAGGTATGGGAATAATGAGGGCGGCTAAAGCAAAGGGGCGCTCTTCAAAAAACCCAGCCTGCACGATAACCATGCCTAGGAGCGCGAGGCCGGGCAAAGCACATCCAACCAACCAGCCCCAACCAAGTCCAATAGCAGGTGACCCCCATAAGGGTGGCGTTTGATCAGGCAGTCGGCTTAGCTTTTGCCAGACCAGAAGCCCAGCTAAGCCTAGCACAAAGTTAATTGGTTCTCGGAAGAAATCAGGCGCACCCGCTTCACTAATCCAAAATGAGAACAGGTGCGAGACTTCCCCTGCGCCATAGGCTACGACCAAGGCCACACCTGCCGCCAGCATCACCAAAAGGGTGCGCTTCATCGGGCTGGATTTCTGCTTAGGGGCCGTGTCGTTCATCGTATCTTTCTAAGGCTTGCCTTCACCTAAAGGCAAGCAGGTGCTTACGGGCGGGCACAGGCCAATAAAGGCACGAGAAGTTTCTCGCTTAACCAAGCTACGACGGGAACGGCGACACCATCGCCTGCGATCTTCAGCCCGGCCAAAGTGCCCTTTGGCAAAAGATATGTATCAGGTACCCCCATCAAACGTATGGCCTCGCGCGGATTGATCGGGCGAATTTTAAGGGTTCCGCCATCCACAACAAGCCAGAATTGGCGCGAGGACCCACCCGCTGGTGTCCGCAGACATCCGACTTTTCCGTCAAAGCGGATTTCTGCACGCTGATGCTTCTCTCCGCCCGCGCGACGGATCCGTCGGTACATTGTGCCGATGTGGCGGCCGGGCGCGGCCAAGAGCGTCTCAAGGCGTCTAAGATGCTTGTCGTTTAATTGTTGATGAAAGGTGGCTAGCTTGTTTGGATCCCACCAACTCGTGTCTAATGGGTCGAGAATATCGGCTAAACTTGCTGATGGCTGGGAAGGTGATGGCACAAACCATTTCAATGCGTCTGGCAGAGCCGCTTGGGCTTTCAAAATGGCGGGGGTTTGGAAAGCGCAGGGCCGGTCAGGACCGGACACGAGCGCGGAAGGTATTTGCACGCCTTGGCGAACGGCAATGATAAAAATACGGGGCCTTGATTGGGGTAGGAACCAAGCCGCATCCATCTCAAGGCAGCCTGCTGCATAGCCTAAGTCCTGCAGCGCCGTGAAAATCGCAGCCAAGTCTTTTCCGCTGTTAGAACTCAACAGGCCTTTGACGTTCTCCAGCACCACCACTTCTGGAGGGTCGCCACGTTCTCGCAACTCGGCCAGCCGCGTCATAAAGGCAAATAGGGTTCCAGACCGCCCCCCCTTTAGGCCGGCCCGATCTCCGGCAAGCGAGAGGTCCTGACAGGGAAAACTGGCCCAGGCCAAAGCTGCGCGCTGGGGCAGCTGGTCAAGCTGAATGTTGGCCACATCGTCTTCAATCAAGCCATGTACGCCGAAATTCTCCCGCCAAGCCCGGCACTTCATCGCATCCAAATCATTGGCCCAAGCAACGTCAAATTGTCCGCTCAGCCCAAGTCGTGCAAGGCCACCTCCGGCAAAAAACTCGAGCGCAACAGGCTTTTCGCGAAGGGGCAAAGACGGCTCTCTCTATAATGGCTAAAGCTGATCTGAACATGATTTGATCCCGATTTCTGCTTCCTGCCCCAGCGTCACTGCGAAATTAGGGCTTTCCATCCCCGACACAGACGCTAAGAGACCTTTAGAAAGCCGGATGAACCGGCGTGACAGGAAGTAAAGGGAGCCGCCACTATGCGTGAAGCTGTAATCGTATCCACCGCCCGTACAGGTCTTGCCAAATCTTTGCGTGGCGGGTTCAATATGACCCATGGTGCTGCCATGACCGGTCACGCCATCAAGCACGCGATTGCGCGCGCTGGCATTGAGCCTGGCTTGGTTGAGGACGTCTATATCGGCGCTGGCCAACCTGAAGGCGCAACCGGCGCAAACGTCGCGCGCAACGCCGCCATCTGGGCCGGCTGCCCTGTGACCACCTCGGGCACCACTGTGAACCGCTTCTGCTCGTCAGGCCTGCAGACCATTGCGATGGCCGCAAACTATATCACCCAAAGCGGCGCTGACTGCGCTATTGGCGGTGGCGTTGAGTCGATCTCATTGGTGCAAATGGGCGGTTCGATGAATTTGTCGCACTACCAGGAAGAGCATCTGCTCAACATCAAGCCAGCCTTGTGGATGCCGATGATTGAGACTGCCGACATCGTGGCAGAGCGTTATAATGTGAGCCGCGAGTATCAAGACGAATATGCCCTGCGCAGCCAGCAGCGTATCGCGGCTGCCCAAGCTGCCGGCCTGTTCAAGGACGAAATCGTTCCCATGGCGACCAAGATGAAAGTGGTCGACAAGGCAACTGGGGAAACCACCATCAAAGACGTGACAGTCGACCGCGATGAGTGCAACCGTGCAGACACGACTTTGGAAGGCTTGGCTTCCTTGAAGCCAGTCCGCGGTCCAGACAAATACATCACAGCAGGTAACGCCTCGCAATTGTCAGACGGTGCTGCTGCAGTCGTTCTGATGGAAGCTAAGGCTGCACAATCGCGTGGCGTGGAAGCGCTCGGCCGCTTTGCAGGTTTCGCAGTTGCAGGTTGTGAGCCGGACGAAATGGGCATCGGCCCAGTGTTCGCGGTGCCCCGTTTGTTGGAGCGCCATGGCTTGAAAGTCGACGACATTGACCTGTGGGAGCTGAATGAAGCTTTCGCCAGCCAGTGCCTCTATTCGCGCGACCGCTTGGGCATCGACCCTGAAAAGTACAATGTAAATGGCGGTTCGATTGCTATCGGTCACCCATTCGGCATGACGGGCACACGCTGCACCGGTCACATCCTGTTGGAAGGTCGCCGTCGTAAGGCGGCTGGGCAGAATGTGAAGTGGGGTGTTGTCACCATGTGTATCGGTGGTGGCATGGGCGCTGCTGGCCTGTTCGAAATCTATTAAAGCTTCGCCCCAGTCTGGCAGGCAAGATATGGCGGCGGCGTAGCTTCAGCGATGCCGCCGTTTTCATGTCCGCTTAAGTAAAGCCAGTTAGAACTGCCAGCAGACAAGGGTTTTATCACGGATGGATCGGCGCACCTTTGCATTCTCAGCTTTCGGGGCGCTTGCCCTATCGGGGTGTCGAAAAGACCCTGCGAAAGTTTTGCATGGGCAACGCTTGGTCTCGGTTCCCGCCAGCCTGATCGATGGTACGGGCATAAACCTCGCCACCTTGGGCCGCCCAGCGGTCTTGCGCTTCTGGGGACTGTGGTGTGGGCCCTGCCGGATTGATGAGCCTCAATGGGATGAAGTTGTCCGCGCCTTAAAGCCACAGCAAGGAACCAACCCACGCTTTGATCTCTTGAGTGTCCATATTGGTATGGCGCCGAGGGACGGACCCAGTTTGCCGGTTTGGGCCGCAAGTCGCTCCCAAGAAGTAGCAATTCCCATTGTTGATGACCGTACCCAACGCCTTGCGCAGTCGATCGGGGTGCCTGGAACCCCGCTTGCCTTGTTGGTCGATGCTAAGGGCGAGATCAAGGACCATGCTTGGGCCTTCAAATCGCCGCGCGGCGCTGCAAGATTTGTAGGCAAAGTTCGCGAATTTGTGGGATCAGTTTGAAATCACGTCTTGGCAACAGTCATCGGTTCGATCAGATTGGCTACATGAAAAACATGACACGTAGAGATACTTTGAACGGCCTAGCCGCTGGCACGCTCGCCACCACCATCGCACTCGATGCAGAAGCTCAAACGGCACCCGCCGCACCTGTGGATCGTCGACCGCGCACCTATGATTTGATTGGCCAAGCGGCACCGGCAACCGATCTCGAACGCTTTGGCGGTGGCCGTCTGACGCAAGCGGACTTTCGCGGCAAGACCACAATTGTGCAATTCTGGGGGATTTGGTGCCCTGATTGTTTGGCCGATGTAGATGATGTGGCAGAGCTCAACCGCCTGATCTCGCGGGACCGCAACCTACAATTCGTCGGTATCCATACGCGCGGTCGCTATGGCCGCTGGGGCAGTTTAGCTCCGTTCTTTGCCGAAAAGGGCTATCGCTTCCCTGTAGCGATTGACGATGACAGTGCAGCCTATAAGGCTTGGGGCATAAAATGGGTGCCGAGTTTTGTAATTGTCGGCAAGGACGGCATTATTCGCGATTACACGACGGATTTGAAAGCAGGCTCTGGCATTGGGGTCCAGGGTCTGCTTGCTAAAGCCAAAGCGGTTGCGAGAATAAAAGTACGCGCTTAACCACGATTGCTAACGCAAACGTGAAGCTGTGCCCCTATAATCCGGCCTCATGTCAGACACTTTGTACAGGCCCGGCCCTTGTTCTGCCCAAATTGCGCCCGACATATCGGGGCGAGCGCCGCAAGGGTTGCCGATTGGAATGAATAACGTGCGAGCTGCTCTGCCGCCTAAGACATCAGACCTGCTCAAAGAGTTGCACGATGCCTTTCCAGGTGAAGAGCAAATCGCTGTGCGCGATGTTTTGACACGTCTAGACGGGCGGGCCTTTGGCCTACTTCTGTTGATACTTGCCTTGCCCAATTGCATTCCAAATGTGCCCGGTGTTTCGACGATTTTCGGAATTTTGTTGGTTGCCCCTGCATTGCAGATGATTTTTGGCGCAGGCACGCCTTGGATCCCCAAGCGTGTTGGCGATCTGAAGATAGAGCCTGCTACGTTCCGCAAATGTATCGACGTGTCGTTGCCGACCTTATTGAAGATTGAGAAGCTGGTGCAACCGCGCTTTCAGTTTCTGACCCAGAAACCTGTCACGATTTGGTTTGGAATTCAGACCCTGATCTTAGCCGGCATCCTCACCTTGCCAATTCCTTTGGGAAATTGGCCTCCGGGTATGAGCATTGCGGCGTTAGCGATTGCCTTATTGCAGCGCGATGGCTTGATGGCGCTGATCTCGTTTGGTTTCTTCTTGGTGAGCTTGGCGGTCGCACCCCTCGGCATTGGCATGGCATTGGCGGCTTTGGACTGGTTGATTGGTGTGGTGTCCAACACCATACATGCCGTTCATTTTTGAGGCTTGGTAATCACCGCCAGAATGATCCCCACGCCGACGACTGCCAACCCAAACAACGCGCCAACCTTCACATAATTCAATGAAGACCACAGCATGAGTGCGCTGCTGGTGGCAAAAGCCAACGGCAGGATGGGATAGAGCGGCACTTTGAATGGTCTTGGCTGATCGGGCATTTTCCGTCGCAAGATAATGACAGCCAAGCCACTTGCCGTCAGGAACGCCCAGTACACTGGGGCGGTGTAATCTACCAAGGTGGCAAAACCTTGGTAGGTGGCCCCGAGAATTACCAAACCAATTGAGACAATTCCTTGGGCGATGATGGCGTTGGCGGGAATTCCGCGTTTACCATCCCAAGACCCGATCCAGTTCAGGCCCGTGCGTTCGCGTGCTGCTGCAAAGGTGGTGCGCGCGCCGACAATAATTGTTCCGTTAATGGAGGTGATGGCCGCTGCAGCCACTGCAATGGCTAGAACGATCCCGGCTTGAGGTCCAAAGGCGCGAGCCATGAGGTCGGCAGCAGGTGCCTTAGACTGGGCTAAACCCTCAATGCCCAGCCCCCGCAAAAGTGCCCAGTTTGCGATCAGGTACAAAAGGGTAATGATCACGACCGAACCCAGGAGGGCCTGCACCATCCCGTGTCCGGGGCCGCGCTCGGGGTTTTTGATTTCGGCCGATAGGGTCGACATTTCACTCCACCCCCCGAAAGCCAACAGCACAAAGACAAGGGCATAGCCAATGCCAGCGGCATCCGGGCTGTGCCCGGGTCCCGTCGTCGCAGGCGGTATCGTTTGGATGACCAGCCAAGCCGCAGCCGCGGCTAAGGCCAAGAGGCCGATGACTTCGAGGCTGGTGATCGCATAGTCGGCCCCCTTGCCGCCATTGGTGCCCCGCAAATTGAAGAGGGTCATAATCATGACACTTACCAAGGCGAACAAGGCGGGCCCTTGCGGGCCTAGATTCCAAACCAAGTTGAGGTAATCACCAATGACAAAGCCCAAAAGGGCGATCGAGCCTGTGTTGATGATGGAAAAGCGCGCCCAGGCGCGCGCCCAGGCGAAGGAAAAGCCAAAACTTGGTCCATAGGCCTTTGTCAGGAAGTAATAATCGCCGCCGGGGCTCGGGTAGGCGGTTGAAAGCTCGCCATAGCACAGGGCTCCCATCAAAGAGATCAGGCCCCCTAATATCCAAACGCCATAGACGGCCCACACACTGCCGGCATTTTCAGCAACCAGAGCTGGAGACTTAAAAATGCCCGCGCCTACGACCATGCCGACGGCGATGAAAATCACATAGGGGACAGAGAGATGTCGGGTCGGGGCGGCGGCATGGGGATCGTGCATAGCGCGAGTGTGTCGCCCAGACATGGGTGGGTCAATCAGGGTGGCGGCTTGCGTCGCAGGTTCCGCTGCCTTGCACGTAAGGCAGCGGAATTAGCGCCATTATTGTACAGGCAACCCAAGGCCAGCACGGGCGGCATTGACTTGGTAGGTGCGAAGATACTCGCCTAGAACTTGTGTCATAAGGACGCCAGCTTCCTTGGTTTGCGGATTAGCCCAGAATTGGGTGCCCGCTGCGCCGCCCCAAAACATTGTGCCAACGGGTGCGCCAGTCGGGTAAAGATTGGAGTCGACCACGGTGCCAAAGCCCAAGCCATAACTATAGCCCTGCTTTACAAGATTTGTATTGGCGCTTGGACCCAGCTGGTCCTTGCCCATCTCCGCAATCGAGGCGGCTTTGAGGATGCGCACTCCGTCTAATTCGCCTTGGCCAGCAATCATGCGAGCAAAGCGCACATAGTCGTTCAAAGTGCCTACAAGACCTGCGCCGCCAAACTCAATACGTGCGGGCTCTTGGAAGGGGCTTTTGGCTGGTGGGTCAGCAGGGCGCAGCGCCTCGTGCATGGGCACGTCTTTCAGGCTTTTGACGTAGCTATCAATACCGCCAGCGGGCGGCTTTATTTTTGATACGGCATAATAGACATTCGCCAAGTTTTCTTGACTACCTGGTTGAACTTGGAAAGCCGTTTGCTTCATGCCCAAGGGCGTGAAAATGCGATCTTTGAAGAAGGTGCCGAGGCTTTGGCCAGATGCAACTTCGACCACGCGGCCCAAGACGTCGATGGCAATGCCATAGGTCCAAGTCTCACCTGGTTGATTGGTAAAGGGCGTGGCAGCAACCCGGTCAGCCAAATCTTGCAGGTTTGCCACCCGCGGCCCCTTGAATCCCGGTACCGCCTCACCGGGGGCCCGTTCAATGCCGTTCATCGCATAGAGCCTCTCTACCGGCTTGGTTGGACCCCACCAAGGAATACCCGCCGATTGCCGCATCAAATCGCGCACCGTGAGGGGGCGGACCGCGGGCTCTGTCTTTAAGGTTTCTAGGGTGTCGCCACTGACATAAACAACGGTCTTGGCAAACGAGGGAATATAGGTTGCGACAGGTGCATCGAGATCAATTTTACCTTCTTCGACCAACATCATAATGGCAACTGCAGTGATCGGCTTGGTCATAGAATAAATACGAAATACTGTGTCAGGTGTCACGGGTTTGCCCGTTTCGATGTCGGCTAGGCCAACATAGGTGGTTTCAACACGGCCGTGGGAGTCCACCAAGGCCGCAGAAAATCCGCCTGTCACCTTCTTGTCGACACCATCTTGCAAAACGGTCCGCATGGCGGCAATGCGGTCTGGCAAGACCGAGGGCGGTAGGCTGGCGACGCTGGCATTTGGCGACTGGCTTGTCGCGCACCCGCTAAATGCCAGCAGACCCGTGGTGATCGCCAAGGCTGCAAAAACTGGTTTAAACTTGAACATGTAGGCGCGGCTCCCAAAGTGTTGTTTTGCGATCTTGTTTTGATACCCCAATCATCTGTTTAATTGTGCGCTCTGGTCAAGGGCAAGCCGAACAATTCACGGCATATTCAACAGACGGCCTAAAGGCTAACATCTGCCGGCCAGTTCTAGAGGGAATTTTGGGTATGAATCGTCGTATCATTCTTCAATCCGCTGCCGCAGGTGCTGTTAGTCTGCTGCTGCCCGGATGCGCGGGTAGCGGGACGCTGCGACAGCGTTATTCCCGTCGTCCGCATGTAAAGTTAGGGATTGATCAATTGGTCGAGTCTGGCTTTGCAGCCTTGGACGGCCAGCGAGTTGGCTTCATCACAAATCAAACCAGTGTCGATCAAAATGGCACCCTGTCACGCGTGGTCTTGCAGCGGGGCCTCGGGCCGCGCCTGAAGGCTTTATACGGTCCAGAGCATGGGTTGGATACGCGCGCGAAGGCTGGCGACCACGTGGCCAATGCGCAAGATGGTGTAACCGGTTTGCCCGCTTACTCCCTCTATGGCCAGCACCGCAAACCCACGCCGGCCATGTTGGAGGACGTGGATGTGTTGGTGTTTGACATTCAAGACATTGGGGTGCGCAGCTATACCTATATCTCCACCATGATCCTCGCGATGGAGGCGTGCGGGGAAGCAGGAAAAGCCTTTGTTGTGCTCGACCGGCCCAATCCGCTCGGCGGCTTACGCATGCAAGGTCCACCCCTGACGCCGGGATTTGAGTCCTTCGTCAGTCAGGTGCCCGTGCCATATCTCCATGGCTTGACCATCGGCGAATTAGCTAAGATGGCTGTGGCGCAGGGCTGGGTCGCGAAAGCGCCAAAATTGACGGTAGTTCAAATGTCCGGCTGGGAACGGGGGATGAATTGGGCCGATACGGGCCTTAACTGGGTTGCGACCAGTCCCAATATTCCAACATGGGAATCGCCTTTCTATTGCGCCACCACCGGTATTCTAGGCGAGCTTAAGCAAGTAGATATTGGGATCGGTACAACAAAGCCGTTCCACTATGCGGCAGGGCCGGGCGTTGATGGCCTCGCTTTAGCGCACAGTTTAAGCCAACTAGGCTTTGAAGATATCCGGTTCAAACCTTATCAGAGCCAGGTGAAGCCAGGCTTTAGCGGTGTGGAGTTGATCATAGATCCAGAGGGGCAGACGGACCTGATGGCGGTTGCGATGGCCTTGTGCGCCGAAGTCGTGGCCCGTTCGGCCAAAGCACCCTTATCGGGCAGTACAGATTCCGCGCGCAGCCTGTTCAATCAAGTCTATGGCAGTGAGGCTCTTTGGGCAGCGCTGGAAACAGGGGCGCCTTGGCAAAATCTGGTGGCAGATTGGCAGGCGCCGTTGAGGCAATTCAGGGCAAATCGCACCCCGCATCTTCTCTATCGCTGAGGCGATCTGGCGAACTGAGAACCCGATGGGCCCGAAGCGGACCCATCGGGAAAAAGCGGGATTAGGCGGCTTTGCCAGCCTTGGATCCGCCTTCAATCAGCGGGGCGTCATTGGCGCTCGCACTTGCACTGGCAGAGCCAACTTGTATCGCAATCTTTCGTGGCTTCAAAGCCTCTGGCACTTCGCGCACCAAAGACAGGCTCAGCATGCCGTGTTCAAGGTTGGCACCGGTGACGCGGACATGATCAGCCAATTGATAGCGGCGTTCAAAGCCGCGCTCAGCGATGCCGCGGTGCAGGAAGGTGCGATCTTCTTCACTGGAGGCTTTTTTGCCGGTGACGGTCAGCAGTCCCTCCTTCAGCTCAATTGACAGATCATCGGGACCAAAGCCCGCAACCGCCAGTTCGATGCGATAGGCGTCTTCGCCCGTCTGCTCGATATTGTAGGGGGGCCAGCCAGTCGCTGTATCCAAGCGGGCACCGGTTTCAATCAAATGGGCCATCCGGTCAAAGCCAACGATGGTGCGATAGAGGGGGGTTAGGTCAATCGTACGCATTTTGTCCTCCTAGAAGCGACAGGTTCAACACGCGGGATATGGGCCGCGCGCCCAGCGGATTTTCACCGTCTTGCCAAGCACTCCCCTTGCTTCAAAAGCCAAGTGTAGAGCCGCGCTTACAAGCCCGGTTGTGATCCATGCGGCCCGATTGTCGGCACCGCACAGATTAGTTGGGAGCGGGTTTTTGACTGTGCAAGGGGCAGCTGTCCAAATTCTGACAGGAGTTTCATGTCCTTTAGGCTTGAGCCTTTAGCCTATACTGGGATAGGCTGAGCTCCTCGAGTTTCGCTTTGGCTCACTTCAAAGCTTGTTGCCGGTAGTCAAAGGGAGAAATAGGCGCATGACATTTCGCGCTTGGGCACTCGCCGGAACTGCCAGTATCATGGCCCTAAGCGGCATTGTGTCTGCCAGTGCGCAAGTTCCTGATCCGCAAGCTTCCGAGAGCCAGCCCACAACTGGGCCAACTTCAGTCTTTCTGCCGCCCGCCAATCCGGTTCCGCCCTTGGACGACCGAGCGCGCGAAGCCTTACGTCGGGCTCTCAAAACGGACCAACGCATTGATGTCCGGCGTGACCGTTGGCGCAATCCAGAAGCGACCCTGCAATTCTTTGGTGTTCGCCCGAGCGATACGGTGGTTGAAATTTGGCCCGGGCAGGGGTGGTATACGTCGATACTTGGTCCCTATTTGAAGCAAGGCGATGGTAAGCTGATCGTTGGTCACTTTGATGCCGCCGCTTCCAACTCTCAAGTCGTTCGGCAGATGGTTGATTCCTATCGCGCCCGCTTCGCTGCGGACACGGCGGTCTTTGGTAATGTCTCTGTTGTGCCGTTTGGCCCACGTTCGATGCTGATGGCCCCACCCAATAGTGTCGATAAGGTTTTGACCTTCCGCAACATCCACAATTGGATGGCGCAAAGTTGGACAGAAAAGGCCTTTGCTGACTTCTACACTGTCTTAAAGCCTGGCGGCATTTTGGGGATTGAAGAGCATCGCGGCCGCACAGACGAGCCACAAGACCCCTTGGCGCGCGATGGCTACGTGCGTGAGGATTATGTGATCCAATTGGCTCGCGAAGCAGGGTTTGAGTTTATCGGTGGCGCAGAGATCAACGCAAATCCTGCCGACACCAAAGACCATCCTTTTGGGGTTTGGACGTTGCCACCGGTTTCTCGGACCTCAGCAATTGGCGAGATGGATGACCCGGGGTTCGATCGCGGGCGCTATGATGAGATTGGCGAGAGCGATCGCATGACCTTGCGCTTTCGCAAACCCTTGGACGCAACCGGAATTGGCCTGGCTTCTTCGCGGCCGACTGCGGACCAAATCCCAGTGACCATCATTCCAGGTCCGCCGCCGCCGCCTCGGCGTGGTCGTCGCGGCGCGCCTCCACCGCCACCTCCGCCCCCCGTGGTGGCAGGAGTAGACATTAAACCGGATGGCCAGGTTCGCGCTCCCGAGGTTGATCCCAAGGCGGGCGTTGCTGTCGCGCCAGCAACTGTAATTCGTCCCGTGCCAGAGGAGCCTCAAGCTAAAGTTCCGCCACCGCCGGCTCCACCACCGCCTGCGACTGGCCGGCGCGGTTCGGCGACGAAGAAGGGCCCAACACCAGCACCAACGCCCGCTTCCGCGACGACCCCTGCGCCGTCCGACGCCGCAGCGGCAAAGCCAGTCGTTGTGGCTCCGCCGCAATCGCTCACGCCTGATACTGTGCCAAAGGCGACTATTGAGCCTGCTAGCACGCCGAATCCAACGTCAGTGCGGACACGCCAGCGCAGCACTACACCAACAGCGCCAAAGGCCACTGAACCTACCCCTCCTGTCAGCGCTTCAACTCGGTTGCGCACGCGTTCGGGCGGTGCCGCAGCTGCGGTAGAGGAGGCCAAAGCCAAGGCGGCAGAGCCCGCTACAAATGCGCGGCGCTCCCAACGCAGGCCGACCACTGAACCGACGGTAGCAAAAGCAACGGCCAGCAAGGCAAAATCAAAGGCAAAGTCGAAGGCGAAGGCGGCTGAAACTGAAACGAAGAGCCGCACCTCGACTAGGAATAAAAACCGCCCTGAAGCTAAAGTGGATTCCAAGAAGAAGACTAAAAGCACGGCTACGCCCAGCAATCGCAATAAGGCCGCCTCTAAAGCTAGCCCCGCCAAAAAATCCCCGTCGCCCGCAAAGGCCAATTCCAACAAGCCCGATTGGGTGGTGCAGCCTCAAAAAAAGAAAAAAGATTAGGTGTCTGGCCTCACAAATCTGTGAATCGCCTCTTGCACCCTCGACTTTTCCTGCCGCGTAGGCGACATGCGAAGCTCACGACAAGCCCCACTCGTGGTGAAGCACAGGTCTCTGTGTTTTTCGTCGTTTGAAGGAGATAGATTATGCGTAATGCCCGAAATTCCCTGCTCGCGGTCAGCGCGATCGTCCTCGGCGTCTTCTGCGCCACCCCTAGCATAGCAGGACCTGCAGGTGCCAAACCAAAAGCCGCGGCCCCAGCAGCAGGTTTGACCACGCAAGCCGTTGTCGATGGTTCATGGCGGACCCCTGAAGACCGGGCACGTGACGGCGTTCGTCACCCAATCGAATCCTTTGCTTTCTGGGGCTTGAGGCCAAATATGACCGTGGCTGAAATCCGACCTGGCGCTGGCTATTGGACCGATCTCTTGGCACCTTATTTGGCTGCAGGGGGTGGCAAGTTGATCGTCACCTCTGGCGACCCAGACAAGATGAGCGACGCACAAAAGGCCGGACGTGACCGTTTTTTGAAGCGCTATCAAGATAATCCGGCTCTCTACGGCACGCTTGAAGTCGGCGTGTTTGCTGCGAATTCGGATAAATTGCTTGCAGCCCCAGATAGCGTCGATTTGATCATCAGCTCACGGAACTTCCATGGTTTCGTGCTGCAAAATATCAAGGATTATGCCTTGAAGTCGATGTTTAGCGCGTTGAAGCCCGGTGGTCTGGTGGCGATTGAACAGCATCGAGGTGACCCGCGTCGGCCGCAGAATCCAGCTTCTGGCTATATTCGTCAGGATTGGGTGATTGCACAAATGCGTCAGGCTGGCTTTGAATTTGTCGCCGCGTCAGAACTCAATGCCAACCCAAAGGACACAAAGGACCACCCGTTCGGCGTTTGGACCCTGCCGCCCACCTTGCAGACGGCTCCAAGTGGCCAACCAGCCAATCCTAATTTCGACAATGCGAAATATAGGGCGATTGGCGAAAGCGACCGGATGACGCTTCTATTCCGCAAGCCGGCCAAATAAGATAATTGTTCGGGCTATGGGCCACCACTGAACTAGTGGGGGCCCAGTGCTCGCAGAGAGGCTTTTACTGCCTTCATGTGATGGCTTACCGAAATTTAAGATGACAGACAGTTAGGCCATACGCAGGCTGGTTAGATGACATTACCAATCAACGCCTCCCTCCTCGGTTTCTCTCTCGCAGCACTCAGTCTGGTTTTGACCGCTCAGGCACAAACGGCCTCAAGGGAAGGTGTTCGCCAACTGCCGGTCAAAATGCTATTCCCCTATTATGATCTCTATCTTGGTTTGCCACCTCAGGATCGTGACGGGTTTTATCTCGAATATCTGATCAAGTCCTCCAAGACAAATATCCGACCACCGATGGTCTATGCTTTAGGCTCGGTTCGAACACCTATTCAACTGGATTTGAGGGGTAAAATCTTGACGATGCCAGACATGACCATGCTCCGGCAGGGCAAGGTGGAAGTGCCTGCATCTTCGCCACGGGGGGAAATTGTGCTTAACTTGGAACCCGTCGTGCCGTTAAGCCGAACTATTCCCGCAAACGCAGTTGCCAATTCTATTACAGACTACGCCAAGGCAATTAGCCGGGCAGGCCCGTTGGCTCTAGCAGTCCCAAAACTAACTGGCATTGCGTTTAGAGGTGTAGCTTCAGGCCAGGTCGTATTTGCGGACGGTCGAAAGGTTTCTTTACCTGTTGAACGCGGCCTTCCCGTCTTCCGGCCCAGTCAATCGACGATGCGCGGGGCTGTCAGTCTTGAGTTTTTGGCAGTCCCAAGCCAAGCGCAGTTTGTGCGCTGATAGCTCGATTTAGGTATTTGGCGCAATCAACGGCAGAATTTAGCAAAAAAGCTCCATTTCGCAGGTACTTGTAATATCCATTTAACTATCTTGCGACACAATCGGATTAGTATTTACCATCGGTGGATATCTGGAACCCGATTGAATGGCAGGCCTCAACTCTCTTCACGTGCTAGTCGTTGATGACAATCCCCACATGCGGTCGATTGTCGTGGGGATTTTGCGCGGGGTTGGGATCGGCATTGTTAAAGAAGCCAGCGACGGGGCTGACGCGATGGAAGTGATGCGCGCAGGCGTGCCTGACATTGTGATTGTCGACTTGAACATGTTCCCGATCGACGGGCTGGAATTCACCCAGATGATCCGGACGGCGGAAGACAGCCCATTCCCATTTGTTCCCATCATTATGATGACGGGCCATACAGAGCGTAAGAAAGTTACCGCCGCCCGGGATTCGGGTGTGAACGAATTGGTCGCAAAGCCGATCTCGGCGAAAACCTTGCTTGACCGCATTGTAGCAGTTATCGACCGGCCTAGGTCCTTCGTGAAAACGTCGACTTACACCGGGCCTTGTCGACGCCGCGGTGGTGGGGTTGGCAGAGAATACGGTGGAACTTTGCGCCGTAAGTCTGACAATAAGGCGAAGGCCGACCAATCTAGCCAATCGAAAGAAGAAACGGCATGAGCGTTGAGATCCCTGCAAAACTGATTGCTCCGAGTTTTCGGTTGCAACGGAAAATGGGTGGACCAGCGTCGCGCATGCTGACCCCTGAGGCCTACCGGAAAGCTAAAGCAGCTTTGGAGGAGATCATTCCGCCCATCGATGAAGAGGTGCGTCGCCTATTGCACGAATTGCAAGACGCTTTGCAGGCTAAAGTGCCCGGTGGGCGAGACATCATGTGGAATAATGCCCACGAAATTCGGGGTCTGGCTGGCACCGTACGTAGGATCACTTTGGGGCAGGCTGCCAATCTAATCTGCCATTACCTCAATGATACAGCTTCCGACTTTTTGCCCGATCAAGGCGTGATGCAAACAATCGTTGTTGTTGCGATGCAGGCTCTGCGTGAAGATGCCGACACTGATCCGATGATTAAAGTGATGGTGCAGGATGGCGCGCGTGCTGTCTTGGCCCAACGTCACCGCGAAGGTCGTGACTAAGCCTTAACCGGGCTATTTGACAAGCCTTAGCTCAAAGCAGCGTTTAGGGCCGCCTCCACATCCGTTACCAAGTCCTCGCAGTCTTCGATGCCGACTGACAGGCGGATCAGCCCGCTGGTCACGCCCAGTTCTGCTTGAACCTCTGGCGCGAACGAATAATGGGTTGTCGTTGCCGGATGTGTCGCAAGGCTTTTAGAATCGCCCAAATTGTTGGAGATATCCACAATCTGCAGTGCATCAAGAAACGCAAACGCTGCTGGCTTGCCACCTCTAAGCTCAAAAGCCAATAGGGTGCCACCAGATTTCATTTGCCGACTAGCTAACTCATATTGGGGATGGTCGGTTCGATGGGGGTAGCGCACGTAAGTGATCGCAGGATGGGCGGCAATCACATCGGCCAAACGTGCGGCACTCGCGCTAGCGCGCTCAACCCGCATGGACAATGTCTCGAGGCCTTTAAGGACATTCCACGCCACAAAGGGTGACATCGCAGGACCAGTATGGCGCAGATAAGGGTCAATATGCTCTTCCATAAAGGTGGTTGAACCAAGGATTGCGCCACCCAAAGTCCGCCCCGATCCGTCCATGTGCTTGGTTGTGGAATAAACCACCACATCAGCACCTCGTTCAAACGGGCGCTGCAGGATTGGTGAAGCAAAGATGTTGTCGACAATCAGTCTTGCGCCACAGCCTTTGGCTAAGCTGGCAACAGCGGCAATATCGCTGACGTCTAAGGTTGGGTTGCTCGGACTTTCGAGAAAGAAGGTTTTCGTATTTGGGCGAATGGCGGCCCGCCAAGCTTCGACGTCGGTTGAATCGACTAAGGTGAACTCAATGCCGTAACGCGGCATGAAGGTCTCAATCACCCAGCGGCACGACGAGAATAACGCTTTGCCGGCAACGACATGATCCCCAGCGCGCAAAGGCGCTAACAAGGCTGCGGTGACTGCTGCCATGCCGCTGGCCGTTAGCCTGCAGGTCTGTGCACCGTCGATAGCTGCCAAGCGTTCTTCCAGCATCCGGTTCGTTGGGTTCGCATAGCGGCCATAGAGATAGCCGGGCAATTCTCCCTTAAAGCGGGCTTCGGCTTCGCTGGCTGAATCGTAAACGAAGCCGGAGGTCAGGAAAATGGCTTCGCTCGTCTCTTTATGCTGCGACCGGGTCAGGCCACCCCGCACCAATATAGTGTTGGGACTTAGCTTGATTGCGGCGGATGGATCGTGGGTTTCATCAGTCATCTTACAAAGTCCTGAGCCCTACCAGGGCATGTGCAAACGCATCGGCAGAAAAAGGATGCAGATCATCGGCTTGCTCGCCTACGCCCACAAAACGGATCGGCAACTTATGTTTCTCGGTCACAGCAACTAAGACACCGCCTTTAGCAGTTCCATCCAGTTTGGTCATGACGAGGCCCGTGATTCCCGCCGCATGCCGGAAGGCTTCGGTCTGAGAAATCGCATTTTGACCGACCGTGGCATCCAAAACCAGCCAAGTCTCATGCGGGGCATCGGAATCGACTTTGCCGATCACCCGTACCACTTTGGCGAGCTCGTTCATGAGTTCAGTCTTATTCTGAAGCCTGCCTGCTGTATCGATCAACAAGACATCGATGCCCTCAGCCTTTGCGCGGGTCAAAGCATCAAAAGCAAGGCCAGCTGCATCGGCGCCATTCTCGCGCGCGACCACAGGCACGCCGGCGCGCTCACCCCAGACTTTAAGTTGCTCTACCGCTGCTGCGCGGAATGTATCGCCTGCAGCCAGCATCACCTTGTGGCCAGCTTGGCTTAGATTATGGGCGATTTTGCCAATCGTGGTGGTCTTTCCGGAGCCATTGACACCCACAAACAAAATCACGCGCGGCGCGGCGCCTCCTGGTGGCTTGTCGAAGGGCGAGCTATCGGTTTCAAAAGGCCGCAAGATAGCAGAGATTTCGTCGGCTAAGGCTTGCTTGATTTCTTCTGGGCTAATGTCTTTTCCAAAACGGTCTTTCGCGATACCAGCGCGAATGCGTGCCGCAGCGCTGGCCCCCAGATCGGCTGTGATCAACACTTCTTCCAGCTCGTCCAAGGTATCTTGATCTAGCTTGGCCTTGGTAAAGACCGCCGACACACCCTCTGCTAGCCGGGAGGAGGAACGCTGAAGCCCGTCCACCAATTTGTCGATTACGTCAGCGGGCATAGGCTCTGGTTCGGGGGCGGGGATAGCAATGGCAAAAGTCTGGCGGACAGTGCCGTCCGCGCCCAATTCTTCAATCGCGAGGCTCGCCAAACCATCCAGCTTTGCTGCCAGTGGCAGGCCACCTGCGCGCGCCGTGATGAAAACTAACTCCCGGTCGGCTTTTGGCTCTGCCAATAGCGTGACGCGTACGGCCATCTCATCATAGTCGGTGGTGACATGAACCACGCCGGTGATACGAGCAGAAGCCTCTTCAACGATGGGGCCGATTTCGGCTTTTAGTTTGTCCAGGTCCAAAGCCGTTGCGACAAAGCGGGCCGCTGGCAGGCCTGCAGTGCTGGCCTGAGGCTCAAGCTTAGGAGCCGTTTCAGCTTCAAGCGCCTGATTTTTCTTCTTACCCCAGCCAAACATGGCACCTAATCCCTCTGTGGCCAAACAGCGAAAACCCTAGCTGAGGCCTATGCTTAGACTTAGCGGAGGCAAGAGGCAGACGGAAGACGTGAAGTGCTTTTGATCGGCTTCACAGCACGCGTCAGACATTCTATGACACCCGCCTACTCGGCTCTGCTTTGTTTGGGCATAGGGCTGCCATTGCAGGCACAGAAGAGATGGATTTTCAAAAATGCTAAGTCGGATCGTCATTGTGGGTGCAGGACAAGCCGCAACGCAGGCCGCAACCAGCCTAAGGGCTGGGGGCTATGATGGCCAATTGGTGCTGTTAGGCAACGAAGGCCTTCTCCCCTATCAGCGACCGCCACTATCAAAAGCTTATTTGTCGGGCGTGATGGGGTTGGACCGGGTGATCCTGAAGCCGCTTGAAGCGTGGGCCGAAGACAAGGTCGAGGTGCATCTCGACGCAGAAGTCACTGGCCTGAACCGGGAATCCAAATCAGTTACGACGCGCGACGGTCATATCTTTCCTTACGATGCGTTGATTCTTGCGACGGGCTCGCGGGTGCGGGAACTGCCTTGTCCAGGCGCAGAGCTCGCAGGCGTGCATTACCTGCGTTCTATCCGTGATGGGGATGGCCTAAGCCAAGAAATGCAGACCGGAAAGCGGCTGGTTGTGATTGGCGGCGGCTATATCGGGCTTGAGGTCGCAGCGGTCGCTCGAAAAGCCGGACTCGATGTGACCATTTTAGAAGCCGCACCTCGTGTACTGGCCCGCGTCGCCCCACCGGTGATTTCAGACTTCTTCCAGAATTTACACCGCGATGCTGGGGTAACCATTCTGACAGATGTGAAGGTCACGGCCCTAGAGGGTGTGGAGCGCGTTTCAGGTGTGGCGCTGGCAGATGGGCGCGCGATCGCTGCCGACCTGGTTTTGGTGGGAATTGGTATCATCCCGAACGCTGAATTGGCCCGTGAAGCTGGCCTGAAAGCCGAGGATGGGATCGAAACCGATCTGGACGCCCGCACCAGCGATCCAGCCATTTTCGCGATTGGTGATTGTGCCAGCCGTCCTTTGGTTCATTACGGCCAGCGTAGGGGGCGGCTTGAAAGCGTGCATAACGCTTTGGAGCAGGCAAAATTGGCGGCTGCAGCGATCTTGGGCCAGCCCCGGCCTGTTGAAGAAGCGCCTTGGTTCTGGTCCGATCAATATGACATCAAGCTACAGATTGCTGGCCTATCGACCGGGGCAACCCAATCTGTCGTGCGCGGCGATCCGTCGCAGAAGCGCTTTGCCGTCTTTCATCTCGGCGCCGATAATCGGCTGCTCGCGGTCGATGCCATCAATGCGCCACCTGAGTTTATCGTGGGCAAGCAGGTAATTGCACGGCATGGACAGCTTGCGCCTGCGCGTTTGGCTGATATGTCTGTATCGATGAAAGAGATCGGGGCCAGCGCTTAAGCGCCAACTCTGACCGGAAGCTCAAAGGGAACAAAAAGCGTCATGGCGAAAGTCACATATATCGAACATTCCGGCACCGAGCATGTAATTGAAGTGCCAGTCGGCACCACCATCATGGAAGGTGCAGTCAAGAATCGTGTGCCTGGTATCGATGCCGATTGCGGCGGCGCTTGCGCTTGCGCGACCTGCCATGTCTTCGTCGATGCTGCTTGGATCGAGAAGACAGGCAAGCCCGGTAGCATGGAAGAAAGCATGTTGGATTTCGCCGAAGGTGTGACCCCGCTGTCGCGTCTTTCGTGCCAAATCTCCATGACGCCAGACTTGGATGGTATTGTCGTTCGGTTGCCAGCAGCCCAACACTAAGATGGACAGCCTGCGCACAGCGCGGCAGTCTATGAAATTGCGCATGTCAAATATGCGCAGACACATGTTGAACGGTAGGGGTATGGCCTCGCCAAACCCCGCCGCGCCCTTATAGTTTCCGAAGATGGCTCAAACCTGCGATCCTGCAGCGCTGTGCCAGATAAGCAGGATAGGGTCTGTATGATCGGCGTTGTAGTGGTCAGTCACGGCTTTTTGGCGCGAGAGCTTATTCTTGCGGCAGAGCATGTGGTCGGACCTCAGACCAACATGCAGGCCATTTGCATCGGCCCGGATGACGACATGCAGACAAGACGGGATGATATTCTTGACGCGTGTCGCAAAGTCGATGGTGGTTCTGGTGTGATCATCCTCACTGACATGTTCGGCGGCACGCCTTCAAACCTCGCGATCTCGATCATGAATCGCGGCGAATATGAGGTTATAGCCGGGGCTAATCTGCCTATGCTGATTAAATTGGCTGAAGTTCGTGGACGCGAAAGCTTGCCGCGAGCGGTTTTTGCTGCACAAGATGCCGCCCGGAAATATATCGCTGTGGCGTCATCCTTGTTGGCGAGTGGCTAAAATGACTGACCGCGTGTCGCGTACCATTGAAATCGTCAACAAACGCGGATTGCATGCGCGCGCTTCGTCCAAATTTGCGCTGCTTGCGGGCGAATATGCGGATAGCCGAGTGATGGTTGGGCGCGAAGATCAAGAAGTTGATGGCGAAAGCATCATGGATTTAATGATGCTTGCGGCAGGCATAGGCTCTGAAATTACGGTTTCCGCTGAAGGGCCCCGGGCAGAAGCTGCATTGGACGCTTTGTGTGACTTGGTCGGCAATCGTTTTGGTGAAGGTGAATAGGGCAGCCTTAGGGCGTATCATCCCCCCGGGCCCTTGCTCTTTGCCCCTGTCTCGGCTATAGACCCCAATCTTCCGCGCAATCAAAACGCGCGCTCTGATCCACACGGTCCTGCACGAACTGAGCAATCGGGGGCAAAGCAGATGGGGTGGACAGGGTTTCCCCGTCC
>JBEAVQ010000089.1:0-9984 GCA_041160865.1 Pseudomonadota bacterium
AGGGCGCTATGAAGCACCTCTGGCGGGAAATCAGTTTCCTTCTGCGCCAACGCGCAAGTGTGTGGGCAATCGCGCTGCTTACGGGTTTGGCCGCATTGTCAGTCGGTTTGGGGATACAGGAAGTGGCCAGACAAAAGGCGGCCATTAGCGAAGTTATCGCCCTGCAAAAAACAGATACGGCCGCGATCAAAAGCTTTGCTACCGATGCGGGGGATGCGGCCTATTATCGCTTTCACCCGACGTGGGACCCGCCGTCTGCCCTAGCATTTGCCGCCCTCGGCCAGCGCGATATTGCCCCGTCTATCTTGCGTATTCGCGCCTTAGCGCTTGAGGGCCAAATTCATGAGAATGAGGCCCAAAACCCAGAGCTGGCATTGCCGGGCCGCTTCGATTTTGCCTTTGTCTTGATCTATTTGGCACCCTTAGTTCTGATTGTGCTTTTCTACGATCTTTGGTCGGGTGAGCGTGAGGCCGGCCGCCTTGCAAGTTTGCAGGCCCTTCCAAAGGCACAAATCCGCGTCTGGCTACCCCGTATTGCGGCTCGCCTTGGCTTGGTCGGAGCCGTGCTTATTCTCGTCTTTTGGGTCGGTGCCCTGATCAGCGGGGCGGAACCAGGCGAGACATTGGCCTTTACCGCCCTCATCCTCACATTGCTTGGGTTTTGGACCCTGATTGCAACCTTGATCGCAAAGGGTGCGGGTAGCTCACCCACGAATGCGGCTGTGCTGGCCACCATCTGGTTTGTGATTACCTTGATTGCGCCTGCCGGTTCCAATCTGGTGATCAATGCGGCCACCCCAATCCCGGACGGGGCGGGCATTATGCGCGAGAACCGCGAGGCGGTGCATGATGCGTGGGATCTAGATCGCGATGCGACCTTGCAGCGCTTTTACAAACTCTATCCCGAATATGCGACTTCGCCGCCCATGCAGCGTCCCTTTGAATGGAAATGGTATTATGCGTTCCAGCACTTAGGTGATCAGCATGTTGAGCCGTTGTCGCTAGCCTATCGGGCCGGGATCGCAGAGCGTGACGCCCGCGCAGGACTTGTCGCTCTCGCCTTGCCCCCGATCGCCATTCAGCGTGGCCTCCACCGGATCGCGCGCACAGATATGGCCGCACAATCGGCCTATCAGGATCGTATCCGGGCCTATCATACCCGGCTAAGAACCTACTATTATCCCTATCTGTTTATGGCCAAACCCTTCACCCCGGCCGACTTTGACGTAGCACCCGCATTTGACCGTCCGCTCGGTGAGAAGATCCATTAGGGCATGGTCGCTGCCCATGGTCAGCTTTGGCGCGCGATCGGGGTTCTATAAAGTGATGCGCCATCAGCCTATGCGCGTTGCGGATAGGCTGATAGTGGGCTTCAATCTAAGCTAACGCACCAAAGTTCTTATCAAGAACGAAACGAGGGTCAATGTCGCAACGCTGCCTGTCCAAATAAGCGCGAACCAAAAGAGTTGTTTGAGTGATTTTGACACTAGTGATAGCCCTCCGCACCGACTTTGCCGCGAAACACCCAGTAAGACCAAGCTGTATAAGCCAAAATTATGGGTATCATAATGACAGCACCAACTAGCATAAAGGCTTGGCTGCGATGGGGCGCTGCGGCTTCCCAGATCGTCACGCGGGCTGGAATGATATCAGGCCAAATCGAGACACCAAGTCCAACTAAGCACAGACCAAAAAGCGCCAAGGCCCATATAAACGGTTGCGCATCTTTTTTGTGGGTCAAGCTACGGTAAAACATAAAGGTGACGACAAGGGTCGCCAACGGCACTTGCGCCGTTGCAATTATGCTGGGGAAACTAAGCCAGCGTTCATAGTATTTCGCCTCCAACGTTAGTGTTCCCAAGCTAATGATGGTGATCATTACCAAAAGTCCAATGCCAAGGCGTCCCGCATAGGTTACGGCTTGGCGTTGCAATCCTCCTTCGGTTTTCCAGTTGAGCCAGCACGCACCCAAAAGAGCGTAGCCTATCAATAAGCCCAAGCCCGTTAAAAGGCTGAATGGGGATAGCCACTCCCACCAGCCGCCGGAATAAGCGCGACCAGTGACACTAATCCCTTGAAGCAAAGCGCCAAGGGCGACGCCTTGTGCAAAAGTTGCGACGATTGAACCAAATGTGAAGGCTTTGTCCCAGAAAGACTGATGCGCAGGGTCGCGCCAGCGAAACTCAAACGCGACGCCCCGAAAAATGAGCCCCAATAACATGGCGATCATTGGGGCGTACAAGGCTGGAAGGATGATGGCATAGGCCAATGGAAACGCTGCCAAAAGCCCACCAACACCCATGACCAGCCATGTTTCGTTGCCATCCCAAACCGGTGCAATGCTGTTCATAGCCGTGTCGCGGTCTTTCCCGGCCTTGAAGAAGGGAAACAAAATGCCAATGCCGAGGTCAAATCCGTCCATGACAACATAGGCGATTATGGCAAAGCCGATGATGCAGGCCCAGATTACTGTGAGGTCGATCATGATGATGATCCTTCTAGAACCGCCATAGCAGGGGTTATACCTGAGCTGCGTATCGGGGCATCGTCGAGTGGTTTTTCATGTGCTTCCGGTGGCTTTTTCATGAGCTTGATGATGTACCAAATGCCCATGCCAAAGATGGCAAAGTAAACCACCACAAAAGCCATAAGCGACACTGCAACAGCAGGCGCATCGAGGGGCGAGGCGCTATCGACAGTCCGCAACACACCGTAAATCGTAAAGGGCTGGCGGCCGACTTCGGTTGTTACCCAGCCTGCGAGAACGGCGATAAAGCCACTTGGACCCATTACAAGGGCAGCCCGATGAAGCCATGGCCAATCATACAGCCTTTTGCGCGCACGTGCGAAAAGGCTCCAAAGGCCGATGCCTACCATACCTATGCCCAAGCCTACCATTATTCGGAATGACCAAAATACGATGGGGACGGGGGGTTCGTCCTGATCAGGGATAGTATCAAGTCCCGCCAGCGGTGCATTGAGATCGTGCTTCAAGATAAGAGATGAAGCCTTGGGGATTTGTATCGCATAGTCGACACGTTTCTCTTTGCTGTTTGGGATGCCAAACAAAATGAGCGGTGCCCCGTCGGGGTGACTGTCATAATGCCCTTCCATCGCCATGACTTTAGTTGGCTGATGTTCCAGAGTATTAATCCCGTGAAAGTCACCGGCGACCACTTGAAGTGGGGCGACAATGGCAGCCATCCACATGGCCATTGAGAACATCTTTCTTGCGCCCGGGTTCTGGCGATCTTGCAAGAGATGAAAGGCACCCACAGCTCCAACAGCAAAGGCAGTCGTCAGATAGGCTGCAAGTACAGTGTGAACCAAGCGATAGGGGAAACTAGGATTGAAAATGATCGTCAGCCAGCTGTCGCCTGGCAAAAATTGGCCATTGGCACCAATTTCATAGCCCACGGGCGTTTGCATCCAACTATTGACCGACAAAATCCAGAAAGCCGAAACAAAGGTGCCAACGGCCACGGCCAATGTCGCGACAAAATGGAGCTTGCGGCCCACTTTATTGATGCCAAACAACATTACGCCCAAAAATCCAGCTTCAAGAAAGAAAGCTGTCAAGACTTCATAGGCCATAAGTGGACCGATCACAGGTCCGGCTTTGTCAGAGAACACCGACCAATTGGTGCCAAACTGATAGGACATGACAATGCCGCTCACGACGCCCATCGCAAACACTACGGCAAAGATCTTCAACCAATAGCGGTAGAGATTGGCATAAACGCCTTCCCCGGTTTTTAACCAAAGGCCTTCGAGAACAGCCAGGAAGCTCGCTAAGCCAATAGAGAAGGCAGGAAAAATAAAGTGGAAACTCACGGTGAACGCAAATTGAATTCGAGCGAGAATAATCGCCCACTCTTGGTCTAACATGACAATCCCTGCCTTCTGTTATGGATGCCTATTTGATGCTGGTTGTGCGCAAGTAAGGCTTTAGGGTTGTCCAACCTTGTGGAAAGAGCGCTTTTGCTTCTTCATCCTTGATCGAAGGTGGGATGATGACGTCTTTTCCCACAGCCCAATCAGCAGGAGTCGCAATCCGATGCTTGTCGCTCATTTGAAGCGCGTCGATCACGCGGAGGATTTCATCGAAATTGCGGCCAACACTCATGGGATAGGTCATGGTCAGGCGGATCCGCTTGGCCGGATCAATGATGAACACTGAACGAACCGCGGCAGTTTCGCTTTGTTCGGGGTGGATCATATCGTACATGCGCGCGATCGAGAGATCGGCATCGGCCAGAATCGGAAATTGCAAATCCGTGTGCTGGGTTTCATTCACATCGGCGATCCACTTGAGGTGCTCTTCGGCGGTGTCGGTCGAAAGTCCCAAGGGTTTTGTGTTGCGCTTTGCAAACTCGGCCGCCAACTGGGCGGTACGGCCCATTTCGGTAGTGCAAACTGGGGTAAAGTCTGCCGGGTGACTAAAGAAAAACACCCAAGCATCGCCTGCCCATTCGTGAAAGCTGATTGGGCCATTTTGCGTTTCTGTCTGAAAGTCAGGGGCGATATCGCCGATATGGAGAGTCATTGTCTTTTCCTTTGTTGTTGCGGAGGAGGAGTTGCTGATGTTTGAGCTGTATTGATGTCCTATCGGAGAGGGTTTTCCTCTGTGGGGACTGTCTCTCCCAGAAGGCCCTCAAAGGCCTCATGCTGGGAAAGCCATACCTTTCCTGTCAGCTCGTGCAGGAAATGGGAGCGTTTGAGGGCATCCATGACAGGGCCCTTAACTTCTGAGAGGTGCAATTCGATTGCCCCGTCTTTGAGGCGATGATTGATCGCTTCCACGCTTTCAAGCGCTGAGGCATCAATCGCGTTCACGGCCGAGCACATCAAGATCAAGTGCCTAAGACTTGGATGCAGCGCGACTTGTTCAGAGATGAATTCCTCCAACCAACGCGCATTCAGATAGGTCAAGCTCTCATCGATGCGGATCGTTAGAATGTGCGGATCGGTGATAACGGCGTGGCGCAGCACATTGCGAAAATGCTCCGTGCCGGGGACGCGGCCCACAATCGCGGCATGGGGCCTAGATGCGCGCCACAAGAACAAAGCCAAGCTGAGATTGACGCCAGCAATCACACCGGGCTCAACGCCCATAGTCAGCGTCACCAGAATTGTCGCCATCATCGCGGCAAAGTCTGACTTGGAATAGGCAAAGATGGTCCGTGGCGTTTTGAAATCCACCAGACTTAGCACAGCTACAATGATGGTTGCAGCCAGTGTCGCGAGCGGCAGCGAATAGAGCAGGGGCGTTAGAAATAATGCGGCGATCAAAATGCCGATTGCCGTAAACACACCTGCCGCTGGGGTCTCTGCACCCGCATCAAAGTTTACCACCGAGCGGGCAAAGCCGCCGGTGACGGGATAGCCGCCACTAAAGCTGGCTGCAATGTTGGCGGCACCTAGACCGATCAGTTCTTGGTCTGGCACAATACGTTGGCGCTTTTTCGCCGCCAGAGTTTGAGCAACTGAGACGCTTTCTACAAAGCCGATCACCGAGAGAAGAAGAGCGGGCACAGCTAGGCTTTGCCAAAGCTCAAGATCAAATAGTGGCATTGTTAAAGGCGGCAGGCTTTGTGGAATCGTCCCGACAACCTTCACGCCTTTTGCCTCTAAATCCAAGAAGATGACCGCGAGCGTCGAGACGGCAACCGCTGCAATCGGGCCAGCTTTTGCGATCAGGTCCGCCGGGCGTGGTGCCAAGCCAAAGCCGACAAGCAAAGGCTTTAGGCCCTTGCGCACCCAGAATAGAAACGCCGTCGACAACACGCCAATAATTAGGGTCGGCAGATTGGTCTGAGCGATATTCTCCGCCAGGGTCTGGACCAATTCTGGTAGGGCGTCGCCATGGGCTTCGATGCCAAGGATAGACTTAAGCTGGCTGGTCGCGATGATGATGCCGCTGGCAGTGATAAAGCCTGAAACAACTGGATGGGACAGGAGGTTTGCAAGAAACCCAAGCCGTAAGACACCCATCGCGATCAGGATTGCACCGGATAGGAATGCGAGAATCAAAGCCGCTGCGATGAACTCTGCACTGCCAGCAGGCGCTATTTTGCCCGCTGCGGTTAGAGTCATCAATGAGATAACCGCAACAGGTCCAACCGCCAAAACCTTACTGGTGCCAAAGACCGCATAGGCAATGATTGGTGCAATCGACGCATAGAGCCCGACTTCGGGCGGCAGCCCTGCCAACATCGCATAAGCAATGCTTTGAGGTATCAGCATGATCGTGACGATCAGCGCCGCCACAACATCGCTGGTTAGAGTTATCCCATTATAGGTGCGCGCCCAATCAAGAATCGGGAAATATCGGGCCAGTCCAGTTGTGAGATCACGCATGTCAGCTACCAATCTTATGTGGTTCTGCCATCCATTCGCGGCCCTTCAGCATGCCATGCCAATAAATAGGCGGCAATATTGTGTCTTTGAGTAGCCAAGACAGGCGCGATGGCTTGGTGCCGTCGATTAACCAATTCGGGAAGCTGGGTAAAAGTTTGCCGCCATAGCCAAATTCAGCTAGCACGATCTTGCCCTGCTCGACCGTTAGTGGGCAGCTCCCATATCCGTCATAATCGGCGACAGGACCTTTCCCGTCGAGCCAAGCTAGCAAATTGACGGCCACCACGGGTGCTTGCTTGCGTGCTGCTGCCATCGTCTTGGCATTTGAAGCCGAGCATGCGTCGCCAAGCCCGAAAATATTGGGATAGCGCACGTGCTGCAAGGTTGCTTCATTGACCTCAACAAAACCGTTTGGGGCAGCCAGGGGGCTATTTCTGATGAAGTCCGGAGCAATCTGAGGCGGCACGACATGAATCATGTCAAATTTTTCCTCGACACGGGTGACGTTGCTGTCGCGCTTTTGTTCAAAGGTCGCTGTCTTTGCAGGGCCGTTGATTGCGACGAGCTTCGATTCAAAATTCAAATGTGCGTTATAGCGCTCAACATATTCCATCAGGGCAGGAACATAGGCAGCAACGCCAAACAAGACCGCACCAGTGTTGTGGAATTGCACGTCAATTTTGCTTAGAACGCCGGCTTTCTCCCAATTGCTGCAAGATAAGTACATGGATTTTTGGGGTGCGCCGGCACATTTAATTGGCATGGGTGGTTGGGTGAATAAGGCACGTCCACCCTTGAGATCTTTGACCAGTCGATTGGTATAGGGTGCCAAATCATAGCGATAATTGGAGGTGACGCCGTTTTTCCCTAGCGTTTCACGCAAGCCCTCAATTGCATCCCAATCCAGCTTGATCCCAGGGCAGACCACCAGCGCGCGATAGGTCAGAATACGCCCGTCCTCTAGGGCAACCTGATTGGCCTCGGGCGCAAACCTAGCCGCGGCACCTTTAATCCAGTCAACGCCACGGGGCATCACCGATTTCTCGCTGCGCTTGGTGAATTCTGCCGAGAATACGCCTGCACCGACCATCGTCCAGCCGGGCTGGTAATAATGCTCTTCGCTGGGTTCGATAATCGCAACGGAAAGGCCGGAAGCACGCTTTAAGATGCTTGCTGCGGTCGCGATTCCAGCACTACCGCCGCCCACGATTACAATGTCATAGGTTTTTGTTGTGCCCATGGGGGCAGGGGCATTTTGTGCCATTTCCCACAATTTGGTTGAACGCGCACCAGAGCGGCAAAACGCTAAAACGGGTGCGGGCATGGCTGCCAATGCCGCTCGCATTTTATCGCCATCGTCGTTGGTAATGGAGCCCGGTGTTACTGGAATGTAGGTGAAACTCAGACCTAACGCCTTGGCCTGCTCCCCAAGGTTGGCAGCGCTAGGCTGGCCCGCCTCTTCGCCATCAGGACGGTTGCAGATAATGGACTTAAAGCCTTGCGAAGCCGCGTCCGCGATGTCTTGAGGGGTAAGCTGGCCGGATACCGAGAGTCCCGGAGCGATTTGCTTAATGATCATGGCGCGTTCCTTTGGGGCACTTATGTGCTTAGTTTGCTTTTTTGAGGCGGGTTGAGAGGCCAAACGGCAGGTAAATCGGGCAGGTTCCGACCAAGCTGGTCAACAGAAACGCAAGCCCCACGACGCCCAAGACTAGCGCTGAGACGCCAGAGATTTTACCCAGCGCAAAAGCGACACCAATTGCCAGAAC
Organism: Pseudomonadota bacterium; assembly: GCA_041160865.1. Lineage (GTDB taxonomy): Bacteria > Pseudomonadota > Alphaproteobacteria > Caulobacterales > Aquidulcibacteraceae > Aquidulcibacter. Next base: position 8,130 of record JBEAVQ010000089.1, read on the forward strand.
AATGGTGAGACGAATGATGCGGTCGAGATTGCCCATATTCTTGATCATTGCGAGGCGCCTTTTTGCTGCGTGAATCGTGGAAGAAAACGATGCAGGGCCATGCCGACGAACATCGCTACGACGAAGGGCATCACGGCCAAGGGCACCACACCAAGATCGGCAAGGGCGGGGCCGGGGCAGAGCCCGGATATTCCCCATCCCAAGCCAAAAAGAAGGCTTCCCAAAGCCAATGGGCGATCAAGTTTTGTGCTGGTTGGCACGTCAAATAAGGGCGCTGCCAGTGGGGCGTGCAATTTGCCTTTTAAGATCCAAGCAATTGCCATCGGAATCATGGCCCCGCCCATGACGAAGGCCAGTGTTGGGTCCCAATTACCAAATAGGTCCAAAAAGCCTTGCACGCGGGCAGGGTCAGCCATGCCCGATAATGCCAAGCCTGCACCAAATAAAGCGCCAGATACGAGGGAAACGACGATCGGTTTCATAGAAAACCTCCAAGTCGCAGCAGTGCGACTGTTACAAAGCCACTGGCCATGAACAAAGCTGTTGCAACCAGCGAACGTGGGGAAAGGCGCGACATGCCACAAACGCCATGGCCACTGGTGCACCCAGAGCCGAGCCGTGTTCCAAAACCAACCAACAGCCCGCCGATAATCAAGGGCCATATCGAGACTGGGAACTTCGTTGTTACCCCGCCCGCTACTGCTGCGATGAGGAAAGCGCCCAGTGGCAAACCTATGACAAAAGCCAAGGCAATGTCGCGCGGCGCGCCCGTGTCGGCTATGCCGGTTGCGCGCGCAGCAAGACCACTCACACCGGCAATCCGGCCTAAGCCTAGCAGCATGATGGCTGCAGCTAGCCCAATCAACAAGCCGCCGATAAAGCCTTCAACTGGCATCGCATTTGGAAATCCGGGGATCATACTGCATTCACCGGGATCTTGAGGTACGTGACGCCATTGTCTTCCGCGGCAGGCATATGCCCAGCACGCATATTGACTTGAACCGATGGCATGATCAGGCGGGGCATAGGCAAAGTCGCATCACGAGCCTCTCGCATGGCCACAAATTCATCCTCGGTTTTGCCGTCATGAATATGCACGTTGGCCTTGCGCTCGGCCTCCACAGTCGATTCCCAGACATAGTCGTCACGTCCGGCTGGCAGATAGTCGTGGCACATGAACAAGCGCGTCTCAGGCGGCAATGAAAGCAAGCGCCGTGCAGAGCGATACAAGGTTCGCGCGTCACCACCGGGAAAATCAGCCCGCGCAGTCCCATAGTCCGGCATAAACATCGTATCGCCAACAAAGACCGCGTCACCAATCACGTAAGCAATGCAGGCTGGTGTGTGGCCAGGAACATGCAGGACGGTTACTTCCAGATTGCCAATCTTGAAATGATCACCATCATTCCAAAGCTGGTCGAAGTCCGATCCATCGCGGACGAAGTCATTGCCCGCGTTGAATAATTTTCCAAAGACCTGCTGAACAGAGGTAATGTGCGCCCCGATGGCGATTTTGCCGCCCAGCTTTTGTTGCAAATAGGGTGCAGCCGATAGGTGGTCAGCATGCGCGTGCGTTTCTAACAGCCAGTCTACCGTCAGCGCATGCTCGCCAATATAGGCGATAATCGCATCCGCGGATGTGTAAGTGGTGCGCCCCGATGCCGGATCAAAATCCAACACGCTATCGATAATCGCGGCGCGAGAAGTTGCCGTATCATGCACCACATAACTGACGGTGTTTGTCGGTAAGTCGAAGAAAGCCTTGATTACAGGAATGCCAGCCTGTGCCGCGACAACTTGAGCGCTGGCCTTTGTAAGTGCGAGATCAGTCATGTGAGTCTCCTTCAATATCTTA
>JBEAVQ010000176.1:0-3036 GCA_041160865.1 Pseudomonadota bacterium
ACATCATGATATCTTGACGTAATTGTCCTGCGCCCGTCATCTGTTGGGATGTAGGGGTTTGAAGGTGGATTACGCCAGCGGAACGTCATCTTCGGGCCGGAGACCAGCCGTTGGAGTGCACGCCCGACTTTGTTGCCACGTTCACTGGTGCCATAGATCAGCCAAGTTTTGGCTTTTCCGTTGGCCTCGCTGCGGTACCATTTACGCATCAAGGGTTTGATACGGGAACGATATTTGCGTGCGAGCCAATGCCCGAGTTTCCAGAACACCACATGATCAATGTGGCGAAAGGTCCGGGCCGTGAAGTCAGTGAATTTGTAAAAGGCCGCCCAGCCCCGCAATTGCTGGTTCAGGCGATCTATCATGTCGACGACAAAGCGATCATGATCACGGGACAATTGCTCAGACAGCTTGTGTGAAAAAGCCTGAGCCTTGTCCTTGGGTATATTACTTACAACCCGCATTGTACCTTTTGGCCCACGTTTACGAATGATATGATGTCCCAGAAAGACAAAGCCATCATTGACATGTGTGATATGGGTTTTGTCCATATTCAATCTCAATTTTAGCTTGCCTTCCAAGAACGCCTTGCATTCTTCGCGCAGACTTTCGGCCTGTGCCTTTGTCCCTTTGACGATAACCACAAAGTCATCGGCATAGCGGCAATAGGCAACAGCAGGTTTCCATTCTCGGTTCTCACGAATAGAGATCGGGCGTTGCTGTTTGATGCCGGAGTTCCAAGCCCAGCGATCTTTACGAGCCTTTTTGTTTAGGTATTTCCCCTCAAGCCACGCATCAAACTCATTGAGCATGATGTTGGACAAGAGCGGTGATAGAACGCCACCTTGGGGAACCCCTTCACTAGCAGCACTGAACAGACCACGATCAACGTGACCAGATTTCAGAATTTGCCATAGAAGGTCGAGAAAGCGCTGGTCGCATATCCGTCGCCGTACCGATTTAAGTAGCAGCCGATGATGCACCGTATCAAAGTAGCTGGAGAGGTCACCCTCTATGACCCAGCGACCCTTGGTATCGGAACTATCCTGCAGCTGAAGCTTTACGGTACGAACGGCATGGTGAACGCTTCGCTGAGGCCTAAAACCATAGGAATCGCGATGAAAGTCGCTTTCCCAAATCGGTTCCATTGCCATCAGCATTGCTCTTTGGACGATGCGGTCAATTAGGGTTGGTATACCCAGTGGTCGAAGCTTGCCATTGCTTTTGGGGATATAGATACGCTTAACCGCTGTTGGGCGATACGTGCCCGCCAGCAATTCTGACTGGAGCCGCGCCAGATGAATATCCAGTTCTGGTTCCAGTCTTCGCTTATCCATACCGTCCAGTCCCGGCGTCTTGGCACCCGAAGATGCCAGAACGATACGGGCTGCCTGGGCAAGCCAAGCCTTGTTCGTGATGAGCCGTAAAAGACGATCAAACCGTCGGTTTGGATCTTCCTTAGCCCATGTTGCGAGCTTGTGTTGCATGTCGCTGATTATCAAAGGTCTTCACCTCATTGTGGTCAGTTAATGTGCACTCCAAGCGTCTTAAACTGCCCCCCTTCGCCATGTGATCGGCTTTCCCGAACTCGGACTACTACGGAGGCTCTGCCAACATGCTGGTCATCAGGGTCAACTCCCTTGGCATTCCAGCATGCCTTCCCTCGTTCATATGATAGACTTCCAACGTATCGGTGAGGTTGCCGGTCGCAGTCTTTATCCTTGCTTTCCGCAAGTCGATGTCGAGGTTCAGGTATGACTGCATTCGCCCCTGAACTCATAAAAAGCTCCATACTTATAAGCTCCCTATTTCAGCGTCGTCCAGCTACATGTCTTTGGACGCTCTCAACATTCCACCTGTTAAACCGTGTAGGTGGAGGCGACATTTCAGCCCACAGACGCGGATGAACCGGTTCGTGTTCCTCAACCTTCCGATACTCAGCCTCGGAGACCATCTTGGCGTAACGGTTTCGCCTCAATCCCCTTTACCCACGGGCTTCGTCACCCTGTCAGTTGACAACAGGTCACCGCCGTTTCGGCTCTTGTCGTCCCGCAGTGGACGACTGGCGTTATTCTTCTCCTCCTTTCTAACGCATTCTAATCATATGCCCCGCCGATAAATCGACGCGAGGCGCACCATAGGTGAAATCGCTGACCCATAATTGATTGGGCCGCTCGGCTTTGAAGATCCGATTGACGTGGTCCAACGGGCACGATTGTTTCTTGTCTTGGATGGTTGTCCGTACAGGTTTGCCGCGTATAACGCCCTGCAATCCCATAGCTTTCATAAGGCGAGCCACAGTGTCACGCCCAACATCTTCGCCTTGACGCCTGAGTTGGTGCCAGACTTTGCGCACGCCATAGACACCAAAATTGTCCTCAAAGACCTCTCTGATCTTGAGGCTCATGGCGTCGTCAGCTTTGGCCCGATCTGACCGTTTGTCGGGGTCCGCTTTCTGCGCTTTACGCGCGTACCAAGTTGATGGGGCAATGCGCAAAACCTTGCACATCGGCTCGATCCCATAGTTATCATGATGATCTTCCATGAAATCAATCACCTCTTGAACTGGCGGTCGAGCTCCGCCTGGGCAAAATACGCGCTGGCTTTGCGCAGGATCTCGTTGGCTTGTTTGAGCTCACGGATCTCGCGATCTTGAGCTTTCAGCCTCTCCAGCAAATCCGTGCTCACACCCGACCGCTCGCCGCTGTCGACTTGGCTGCGCTTGACCCACTCGTTCAAGGTCTGGACCGAGCAGCCAATCTTAGCCGCTATCGACAAAATCGTGTTCCACTGCGAGCCATGCTCACCGCGATGTTCCCGCACCATCCTAACTGCGCGCTCACGCACTTCTGGTGAAAATGTCTGTCTTGTCCGTTTCTTATCCATGGCTCTACCCTTCTCAGGTTTTAGAGCCTCCGGCAAATCCAGTGCGGTTCACAAGCGCGAACTAGCCGGAGCCATTGCGAGGCCTTAGCCCGCCTCTTATGAATTCAGTCCGGACCGAGTTTCCGGATTGACGTTGCTGCCCGAGCAAAG
>JBEAVQ010000090.1:0-9874 GCA_041160865.1 Pseudomonadota bacterium
GAGTGATATCAAGGAAGCCTCAGACCCTTTGGAAGCGTTTGAGTACATGAAGTCGAGTTTCGTAGACTTGCTATTGGTCGACCTTGCTATGCCATTGATGGATGGTGTTGAATTTACCAGAATGGTCCGCACGAACGAAAATAGCCCGAACCACTTCCTTCCAATCATCATGATTACCGGCCATTCAGAGCGGTCTCGAGTAAATGCCGCGCGTGACGCGGGTGTAAACGAATTCTTGGTGAAGCCTGTCACCGCGAAAGGCTTGATGGAGCGCTTGTCGCTGATCGTGAATAGGCCGCGCAACTTTGTGAAGAGTAAGCAATATTTTGGTCCAGATCGCCGCCGCAGGGCGGACCCCAATTTTAGTGGCGAAGAGCGGCGCAAAGACCTGCAAGCAAAGGCCTGAGACCTGCGGTTGGCTGTCTTCGGGCGAGTTGGACCTGTGGTCCAATTTCAAGTCGTGGGATGACTCGCGATTTGGTGTCGACAACCGCTGAAAAAATAGCAGCAGAAAATCCTTGATAATATACTGAATAATATGATCTTTTCGACGGTTTTTTATGTCCTTTTTTTTTGAGGTGAAAAAAACAATTGCGTCCCGGAAAAATAGCCTTATACGCGCTCCTTCCGGCGGACCTGGAAACAGCATCCAGTCCACTAACGCCCCCTCGGGCCCAGGCCACACGGCAGCGGCTTCCATCCCCGCTTCCGGCGTAAGCTTCCAAGGGCGGACCTGACTTACATCCGGGTAAGGATCGGGTTTCCGATTTTTGCCTAGCATGTCCGACTAACGCCGGCCTGGGTTAAGATCATAGGGGGGTCCGCATGGATCACTTCAATTCTGCGCACGACGCTGTCGTGAAGCTGCGTCCGGATGTGCCATTGGCTGTCAACCGTCCGCATCTTGTTCGGGCGGCTGCACGTTGGTTCCTCGATTCGTTCGAGGGCGATTTTCTATATGCCGTTAAGGCAAATCCTTCGCCGTGGGTGCTGGAAGCCTTGTGGCGTGAAGGTGTGCGTCATTTCGACGTCGCATCCGTCAATGAGTGCAAGCTGGTGCGGGACATGTTCCCGACGGCGACTTTGGCGTTCATGCATCCTGTCAAAAACCGTGCAGCGATTGCACGTGCCTATCATGAGTTTGGCTGCCGTATTTTCGCGCTCGATAGCGGGGAAGAACTGCAGAAGATTCTTGATGAGACCGATGGCGCGACGGACCTAACCTTTGTTGTCCGCCTGCGCGTCAGCAACGCCGACGCCAACCTAAAGCTGGAGGCAAAGTTCGGGGCCATGGACGAAGAGGCTGTGACGCTTCTACGCCAAGCCCGGGCTGCTACCCAAGAAGATCTCGGTGTATCGTTCCATGTTGGCAGCCAATGCATGAACCCAAGCGCTTGGCGTTCGGCTTTGCGCGAAGTTTCGCGATTGATCATTCAAGCTGGCGTAACAATTGACGTGGTCGATGTTGGCGGTGGCTTCCCCTCGATCTATCCAGGGATGAATCCACCTCCGATGCAGCTATTTGTCGACGAGATTCATCGCGTGTTTGACGCCATGCCGGTGACGATGAATTGCAAATTGTGGGCAGAACCCGGCCGTGCATTGGTGGCTGAAGCAACCTCGATCGTCGTCAAAGTCGACCTGCGCAAGGGCGACGCGCTCTACATCAATGATGGCTCGTATGGGAACTTGTTTGACGCCACGCATGTCAATTGGGTCTATCCGGTGTCGATGATCCGTCCTGACGGTGGGGCACCGTCCAAGCTAGCTGACTTCCGCTTCTATGGGCCAACCTGCGATTCCATGGATGCAGCCAAAGGACCTTTCCGGTTGCCGGCCGATATTGGCGAAGGCGATTGGATTGAGATTGGTATGTTAGGCGCGTACGGCGTTGCCATGGCGACTCGCTTTAATGGTTATGGGGAGAGTGTGGATGTCATCGCAGAAGATGCGCCACATGCATCGATGTTTCCAATGCTCGACCAAGGGGCGGAGCGCGCCGGCCGTTTCGCAAAAGGCTAATACAATCTGCGCTTTCATTTAGATCAGGCAGGCCTTGGATGCAGGGTCTGCCTTTTCTCTTTCAGGCCGTTGATTTACTGCGCTCCACCGCCATCGACCCTTTGCCGAAGCTTGTGACTTGGACTATGTCACATCTACCGCAGTCGGTATGAGGATACGCGTCGCATGGTCCAGCTTACACTTCCCGCCAATTCTCGCGTCACCAAGGGCAAGCATTATCCTGCCCCAGCCGATGCTAAGAAAGTGCGGACGTTTAAGATTTACCGCTATGACCCTGAGACGGGCCAAAACCCACGCTGGGATACCTATGATGTAGCCGTCGATCAATGCGGCCCGATGGTGTTGGACGCCCTGATCCATATCAAAAGCACGATGGATGCGACTTTGACGTTCCGCCGCTCGTGCCGCGAAGGCGTCTGCGGGTCGTGCGCCATGAACATTGGTGGCCGCAACACCTTGGCTTGCACCAAGGGCCACGATGAAATCCCTGGCGATACTTTGTCGGTCAGCCCGCTGCCGCACATGCCAGTGATCAAGGATTTGGTACCTGACCTCACGAATTTTTACGCGCAATATGCTTCTATCGAACCTTATATGCAGACGACGACGCCTGCGCCTGAGAAGGAATGGAAGCAAAGCCCTGAAGACCGTGAAAAAATGGACGGTCTTTATGAGTGCATCCTTTGCGCCTGTTGCTCGACCTCCTGCCCATCTTATTGGTGGAATGGCGACCGCTATTTAGGTCCAGCCGTTTTGCTGCAGGCTTATCGTTGGCTGATTGACAGTCGCGACGAGGAAAAGGGCAAACGCCTCGACAATCTGGAAGACCCGTTCAGGCTCTATCGTTGCCACACGATCATGAATTGCGCCCAAGTCTGTCCTAAGGGCCTCAATCCCGCCAAGGCGATTGGCGAGATCAAGACCATGATGGTTGAGCGTGCGCTCTAAATCTAACCGGTGACAACGCTTTTTGGGCGTTAGGTAGCTGAACCTTTACAGCCGGATCGCGCTTTGAATCTTTTGGGCCAAATGCGCATATTGGGGATAGTCCTCGCACAGGATCTGCAGGAAAACGTCCCAAGGCGGAATATTGCTCATATAGGCAGGCCCTTCGAGGCCAGCATAAGCGCCACCGCCGATTTCGGCAGAGAGACCCCCACCTGGCCCGGTGTAAAGGCCGCCGCCTGGACCGGTATAGAGACCACCGCCGGGTTCCCGGCTGAGACCACCGCCACGACCGTTTGAGAGCCCGCCACCTGGACCTTTGTAGAGGCCGCCGCCCGGACCATCATAGAGGCCGCCGCCTGGTTCCTTGGATCGACCACCACCCTGACCCGTATAAAGCCCGCCTCCGGCGGCAGTGCTGCGCCCGCCGCCCGCTCCAACAGATTGATTCCGTGGCCACATGTACTTTACTCCAATCGATATTCTTCGTGATACTAGCTTTGCATGTTTAACTTTGACTAACTTTGAGACTAAAAGACGAAAGGCCAGAGGATTTCTGGCCTTTGATACTCTTCAATTCTAGTTGAAGCCAACCTTGGGCACCGCACTCACCGTACTGCGCTCATTGCGATCAAGCTCAAAAAAGGTGCGCTCAGGAAAGTTGAACATCCCCGCGACGATGTTGCTGGGGAAAGACTGGATTGCGGTATTATAGGTGGCAACAGCGGCATTGAAGGCACGACGTGTTGCGCCAAGCTTGTCTTCGATATCGGCCAACTCACCTTGCAAGGATTGGAAATTGGCGCTGGCCTTCAAGTCTGGGTAATTCTCGGCAACCGCCATCAAATTACCCAAAGCGCCTGACAGGACCTTTTCCGCTTTTTCCAATTGGTCTGGTGAATTGGCATCCAAAGCACCCGCACGTGCCGCGATCACGGCTGTTAGCGTGCCGGATTCATGGGTAGCATAGCCTTTGACGGTTTCGACCAAGTTCGGCACAAGGTCGTGGCGCTGGCGAAGTGCAGCATCAATATCGGCCCAACCTTGATTGCAATTCTGGCGCACTGCCACGAGGTTGTTATAAATTCCGGCGACCAAGAAGATCAAAACAACCGGGATGCCGACTAAGATAAACATTTCCATCGCTACTTCTCCCAACAAAGGCCCCTTGCCAGCGTCTGAATGGCACACGATGACCTATAAATCGTTAAATCTCGTTGAGTCTGTTTGATTTGATCTGCAATCTTGGTTGCTTTCTGTTTACTTGGCGATGTTAAGTTCGCCACCTATGAGACATCAAGCCCTTTTTGACCACGTGATGACGAGCGGCCTGCGCGATTGGCTGGATAGCCAAGCCACCGCGCGGGAAGAGGCCAAGCGCCAAAACTTGCAGATTCTGATGATCGGGATGGGCATTGCAGCAGCGGTCGCCATCGCTGTTATGTCATTCATGCCCGATCAAGCCGAGTACGGCTTTGTCGCCGGGGCGCTCATCGGTGGGATTACCTGGTGGGTCGCGAACAAGCCTATTCAAGCCATGTCGCAGCAGATTAAAGTGCGGGCGAATGAAGAATTGGGCGCAGCCCTTGGCTTAACCTATCACCTAAATGGAACCCCCGGCAGCGACTTTGAACTGGCAACCCGCATGGGTCTTTTGCCGTCTGATCCTGATCAAGCCGACTATAGCGACTTCTGGGAAGGCAGGTTTGGCAATTCAGAAGGCACGCTGCACGAGGCCCATCTGCAGGAATATCAGCAGCAGGGTAAACATCGCCGCCTCGTCACCGTGTTTCGAGGCGTGGTGATGGGTTACCAGTTTGCGCGGCCGTTTTCCTCCACCACATTGGTGCGCCAAGATATGGGCCTATTGAATGGCCTGTTTAACTTCGGCTCGCGTATGACAGGCCTCAAGCTTGAGCCGGTAAAAATGGTGCATCCCGACTTTGAAAGCCGTTTTGAAGTGGCCTCGACCGATCAGGTGGAGGCCCGCTATCTGCTGCACCCCGCTTTTTGCGAGCGCTTGATGGAGATGGAAGCTGCCTTCAATGGCCACGACATGAGCCTTGCCTTCGCGCAAGGTCGGGTCGTCGTGGTGATTGAGACTCAGGATATGTTTGAAAGTGGCGGCATCGAAGCCGACGGCGACGACGCCCGCTTTGCCACCACCATCGACCAACTCGGCAGCCTCATCGACCTCACCCAAACGCTAAACGAACGGCCGCGGTGAGGGGGGGCTTGTGTCAGTAAGGCCGCTCCCGATCTAAGGCCCGCCGAACCATTACATACACGCCATAAAGATATATCCTTGCCTTGAAACCTGCCGCTAAGCGGGGTTAGAGTGGCCTATGACCTTGCCGAGCGATTATCTGACTTACACCAAACGAGGCTATGGCCAAGATATCGACCGCTATGGGTGGCGGCAGTCGGACCAACGGACGCCGCTCCAGTGGCCCGGTGACAAGACATTGGCGGCCTTGATAGTGATTCCGCTGGAATTCTTCATGCTCAACCCGTCGGGCAAGCCGTTTAAGCATCCAGGCGCGATGGTGACGCCCTATCCCGACCTGCGCCACTATACCAGTCGCGACTATGGTAATCGGGTCGGCGTCTTTCGGTTGCTGAAAGCGCTGAAGGTGGCAGGCCTGAAGGCCACTTTTGCTGTGAACGCCGTTTTGCTGGACAAGAAAAAGCCTTTGATTGAGGCGGTTTTGGCTGACGGGCATGAGATTGCCGCTCATGGTTGGGATACAGATTCGATCCATTGGGGTGGCATCGACTCCGATGTTGAAGCGACGTACGTGGCCCGAACAAGGGAGGCTTTTGCCGCTGCAGGCCTTGCCCCGCGCACATGGCTATCCCCCGCGCGCCAGCAAAGCGAGAAGACGCCAGATCTGATCAAGGCGGCAGGCTTTGACATCTGCCTAGATTGGGAAAGTGACAGCGTGCCGTGGCCGATGGCGACCGCATCGGGGCCTCTAACCTGTGTACCGTTGGCCAATGAATTGGACGACCGAAAGCTTCTGATCGACCAGCGCCAAAGCGAGGCCGAATGGCGCAACCAAATCCTCGCGGCCCGTGATTTACTGGTGGAGGAGGGGCCACGCTATGGTGGCCAAGTGTTGTCCTTCACCTTGACGCCCTATGTGTCTGGCCTGCCATTCCGTCTCTGGGCTGTGCGCGAGGTATTTGGCGCACTCGCCTGCGATAGTCAGGTTTGGAGCGCGACTGCGCAGGAGATTGCAGATGCCGCAAACTGAACCCTTCACGTGGGAGAGCCTGCGGGCGCTCGCATTGTCGCTCAATCTGCCCAATGTCGAAGATGCCGTCTCGTGGGGCCAGCCCAACTTAAAGGCGCATGGCAAGATGTGGGTGTGGTGGAGCCCGCAGGAACATGTGCCTGTGTTCAAAACCACCTTTGAAGAGCGGGAGTTCCTGATTGAGGTCGATCCCGAAACCTTCTACTTCACGCCCCATTATAGAAGCTGGCCTCTCATTCTTGCACGTCCAGATAAAGTCGATCCCGACTGGGTCGTGGCAAATCTAAAACGTGTCTGGCGCGAGCAGGCGAAAAAGACTTTCCTGAAACAATGGGATGCTGAGCAGGCGGGAAGCATAGGCTAAGCGGGCCGATGCGCCTTTCTGACGGGCTCAACAAAGCGCTACAGGGTTCCTGATATCACTTGAAACTTGATCGTTTCACTTGCCTCCACTTTGACACTGATCGTCAACGTGTGAAACTCAATCGTAGCCATGCCGTCTATTACAGGGAAGGCAAGATCCTCGACCACCTCAGGCCGGTCGAGCGTTCCGTTAAACTCTCGGTACATAACCCTCAAAGTCGTGTCATCAACTCCTTTGAATATGAGTTCCCGTTTATAACCGCCGCCATCAAGAGTAATTCTCTTCATATCGTCTTGGCGGTAGTTTACGTCCAACGCCGCAAGCGGCTTCCATAACCAAATAAGACCTGGCTTCACGCCAAACCTGTCTGGCTTTCCATCATTATTCCGATCCTGAAAGCAAACAGGTGCCCAAGGCCCGACTATGGGGTCGATGTACAGTTTCTCCGCGCTGCACAGAGTGCCCGGGTTCGATTCGACTAACACGGTATCGCGAGGAACAACGACATCCGACAGGATAAACCGGCCACGGACTTCTTTGTCCAAACGAATACTCTTTGGCTGTTCAACTTCGCGATGTTTGAAAGCCGTGAAAAACTCTTCTCCGACCTTTGCTGAAGTTTCCACTAAGGGCAGTGGTCGAGTACCTTGAACTTCGACTTCACGGTTTGGCTGCCACGTATCGACGGTTGTTTGCGATTTTGAGGCGCTCCCAAAAGCACAGATCAAGACAAAAACTAAAAACTTTTTCATGGCTAAGCCCCAACAAATACTAAAACAAAATTCTAGCGTCTATTTTAACTTGATTACAGTGCTTAGCGAATGCCTTCGGTCCTGCTAAATAGGCGGAGCCTTACTGAACGAGCCAGTGAACATGTCCAGCAAAACACCGCCGCGTGGCATTGTGTGCGTCAATTCGAACGATGGCATGATCCTTAAAAATCCGTTCAATTGCTTAGTTCGCATCGTCTAGGGTGACCCGGCATAGAAAACCTTGGCTTTCGCTGACACTATGAAACTCAACTGGGGCACCATTTTGGATGGCTTGCTTTTGATCAGAAAGCGAACCAAACAGAAGCGGGTCAAGCCCTCGGATAATGAAAGCCATGATGAATCCTCAACCCATGCTCGCCACTTTGGCCCAGCTGCTGGCAGGAGGGCTAGCGGCTATGGGGCCTAGTCTGCCATGAACCGCCGTGACGTCCTTTTGACCGCCCTTGCCGCTGGAGCCAGCTTAGCCATGACCGATGCCAACGCCCAAACCTCGCCCACGCGCTACTCGGCCTTGGCGCTGCAGACCCGCTGTGATGCCGTAAATCAGGACAGCACCAAGGAAGCTGCCCGTGCCCGCATGAATGCGACCATGGCGCGCGTTTCCAGCCAGATTGGCGCGGCCAAAGGCTTTCTCAAAGGCTTCAATGGTTATGATCTCAAGCTCGTGGTTTTGCCCGAATATTGGCTGACGAGCTTCCCCTTAGGCGAAACGCGAGAGCAATGGCAGGCTAAGGCTGCCATCGACATGGCGGGGACAGAAGCCGATGCGATTGCCACGATTGCGCAAAAGCACGGTCTCTATCTGTGCTCCAATCACTACGAAAACGACCCTCATTTCCCCGATCTCTATTTCCAAGCCAATGTGGTCTATGGGCCGACGGGCAAGGTCGTTTTGCGTTATCGCCGCATGATCTCGCTCTATACGCCGAGCCCTTATGATGTGTGGGACAAATATCTCGATGCCTATGGGCTCGATGCCGTCTTCCCTGTGGCTGCGACTGAGATTGGCACTTTGGGCACGATTGCGTCAGAAGAAATCCTCTACCCAGAGATCGCGCGTATGGCCGTCTTTAAGGGCGCTGAAATTCTTTTGCACCCCACCAGTGAAGTGGGCAGCCCTAATTTGACCCCCAAGCACATCTCTAAAATGGCCCGCGCGGTGGAAAACATCGCTTATGTCGTCAGTGCCAATTCAGCGGGCATTTACGGGACGCCGGTGGCAGCCAATTCAACCGACGGCATGTCCATTGTACTCGATTGGTATGGGCGGACACTCGCCGAAGCCGGTACGGGTGAGACTTTCAACGCCAACGCAGTCCTCGATATCGCCGCTTTACGTGAAACGCGGAAGAAAACGGGCATGACCAACACACTCTCGCGCTTGCCGATAACAGCGTTTGAAAAGACCTATTCCGATACCCGTTTGGCACCGGCCAATAAAACACCAGACGGCAAGATGATTGAACGTGCTGAGGTTTTGGCCCGCCAACGCGCGGTGATTGAAGACATGGCAGCCAGAGGAATTTTGCATTAGCGTAACGTCAACAACTTTAAGATGGTTATTTCAATGTATTTGGGTGCAGAATTCCGCAGTTACTAGGACTATACTATTCAGTGACTTTATGGAGGAAGCTTGTTATGGGCCAACGCAGTTCCGAGCGAGGACTGCTTGAAATCATCGATAGCGCGCAGCTTATCCTCACGAGCTGGAAGGCTTTTATTGAAGAGCACCCGGAAACCCAGCTGCACCCGGCCTTAGTGTAAATTTCGGATGAAGTCACCGATTTGATGGCGGCCTTTTACCTCGAGGCATCAGAGATGGCGCTAGATCACGCCCCAGTTTCTGGCCTTGCAACCGACGTGAAAATGGTCAAAAAGGACCACATGATGTGAAAGGCGCAAACTTGGGCAAAAAACCAGGTCATCGCAAAGCCCTTCCTATCAACGCGGGCGTAGTTCAGAGGTAGAACGTCAGCTTCCCAAGCTGAATGTCGTGGGTTCGATTCCCATCGCCCGCTCCAATTACTACAATAAAAACAGAGTATTAAAATAGGCCAAAAATTCTGATCACGATTTCATGATAATTGGGGCACAGATTTCTGAAAAAGGAATCTGCAATCGTCTGCGCCGTAACGTCATTTCCATTGGTTGCGTCCTGTTTCGAACCGGGCAGAGCGCAGTGCAGAATCGTCAGCGACCAATCCCCGCGCCTAGGACCTGCCCGAGGGCAAGCTCCGCACCGGGTACCTTCCGCACGGCGATGATATTCAATCCTCGATCAATAACGCCATGGCGGCAAGTGCGGTATCTCTCCGGCCTAGGACCGTTCCTAAGGAGGCGTTGGGTTGCCCACTGAAAGAAGCCGTCAACACAAGGCTGGCTCCCGCCCCAGCCGTCCCACCACTACCCCGACCAAAGAGCTTTGCATGAACAAGCTTGCGGGCAAGGGAGGCTCGTACGGAGCCGCCATCACCTTTGAGACGGGGGTTGGTAAGCGAGCCTGCGCCTCGGCC
>JBEAVQ010000091.1:0-9869 GCA_041160865.1 Pseudomonadota bacterium
AAACCCGTCAAAGGCCTCTCGGTCGCACGCATGGCTGCCCACATCACCTATTTGTCGGATGCGGCTTTGCACCGGAAGTTTGGTCGCCGGCTGCAGGACCGCAATGAGGTTGCCTTTGGCTTTGATGCGGATTTCCAGATTGAAAGCTATTTGCGCTATCAAGGCAGCCGCTTTGTCGATCGCTTTGATGCCAACTCCTACCTCTATATCACCCGTGCTATGGATTATTTCGATCTGGCGGCAGGCTATAATGGCCGATTGAGCGACGCCTTCACCGCATTTAAGGGACGGGTTTGTGTGGTGTCCTTCTCATCCGACTGGCACTACCCCCCCGCCGATAGCCGCCATATTACACGGGCGATGATTGGGGCCGGGGTTGAGGTTTCTGCTTTTGAAGTCGAAACCGACAAAGGCCATGACGCTTTCCTGCTTGACGAACCCCAATTCCACGAAGCCATGGCAGGCTTTCTGGCAGCCAGCGCTGCAGATCAGGGTTTGTGATGTCAAACGCTGCCTCGACCCGCGCCGATCATGAAATCATTATCAATGCCGTGCCTCAAGGCGCGCGTGTGCTAGACGTTGGCTGCGGCGATGGCGTTTTGCTGCAACGTTTGAAGCAAGAGCGCAACGCCGTCGTGCGCGGCATGGAATTAAGCCAGGCCGGGGTGAATGCCTGTGTGGCAAAGGGACTTTCAGTCGTGCAAGGCGACGCTGACCTTGACCTTGCGCTTTATCCTGATGATTCCTTCGATATTGTCGTGCTGTCGCGCACCATTCAAGCCACGCGCAAGCCCGAGATGGTCCTAAAGCAAATGCACCGCATCGGGGCCAAGGCGGTCGTGTCGCTACCCAATTTCGGCTTCTGGCAAGTGCGGCTTTCGTTGTTTTTGCGCGGTCGTATGCCAGTGACTCAAGGCCTGCCCGATTCCTGGCACGAGACCGAGAATTTGCACCTGTGCACCCTGTTGGATTTTGACGATCTGGCCAAACAATCAGGTTTTGACCTGGAATCCGTCACCCGAATTGCGGCTGGAAAAGCCAGCGCACCGTCGCATGCAACATCCAGCTTGCTCAACTGGTTATCTGAAGAAGCGGTGTTTGTCTTGAAGCGCGCCGGGATGACTGCCCGGTGACGGCCATGCCAGCCTTGCACCACGATGTGCGCCTTCAGATTTCAGGCGTTGCCCTACAGCGCGGCTATCGCCGCTTGGTAGCTGATTTTGATCTGACTTGCGAACCCGGCGACATCATCGCGCTGCAAGGCCCGAATGGAAGCGGTAAAACGACCCTGTTGCGCGCGATAGCAGGCTTTCACCCCCCTGCCGCGGGCCGGATCACACTATCGCGCTTTCAGGGTCCCGAAATTGAAGAGCCGGGCGAAGTCCTGTGCTTTTTGGGCCATCAAGACCCGATAAAGGCGGGCGAAAAATTAATCGATCAATTGCGCTTTTGGGCCGATCTATCCGGGGCCAGCCGCGACCGTGTGGCGGAAACCTTGGCCCAAGTGGGTTTGAGCAAACAAGCAGACCTGCAAGGCGGAGTTCTATCAGCAGGCCAGCGCAAGCGCGCTTCCCTTGCCCGTTTGCTTCTGGAAGATCGCGCCATCTGGGTGTTGGACGAGCCTGCCTCACCCTTAGACCAAGAAGGCCGCGCCTTACTCGGAGCGCTGCTCGACCAGCACGCGCGCCAAGGTGGCATCATCTTGGCCGCCGTGCACGACCCCCTGCCCGTTGTCAGCGCCCGAATCCTCACCCTCGGTGTTGTCGAAAGCGAGGTGGCGGAATGAGTCTGATGCGCGCCTGTCTGGCAATTCTTAGGCGCGAAGTCCGGCTCGGCTGGGGCGCTGGTGGCGGTGCGCTATTATCGGCCAGCTTCTTTGCCGGTTCGGTCATGGTGGCCCCGTTCGCCTTGGGCCCCGCGCCCGACACTTTGGGCAAGATTGGTCCGGGTTATTTGTGGCTGGCCCTGACTTTGGCCAGTTTGGTGTCGCTGGAGCGTCTGTTTCAAGCCGATCTGGAAGACGGCACACTCGACCAAATGCTGCTAAGCCCCGTGCCGCATAGCCTACAGGTTTTAAGCAAAATCCTCGGCCAATGGCTGGCGACCGCTTTGCCTTTGCTGGCCGTCAGCCCGATTGCAGCATTGTTGGTCCGCGTTGAGCCTGAAGTGATCCTGCCGCTGTGTGCGCAATTGGCTGTAGGTAGTCTGGGCCTGTTCCTAATCGGCGCGATTGGCGCAGCGCTCGGGGCGAGCGTACGGCGCGGCGGCCTCTTGGTCGCACTCGTCGTTCTGCCGCTCTATGCGCCGAGTGTCATTTTTGGCGCGAGTGCGGCGGCAGCACTTGCAAGCGGCGGCGACTTCTTCAGCCAGCCATTTTTGTTCCTGTGCGCTTTGGTTCTGACAGCCTTGGCCTTTACCCCGGCAGCAGCAGCAGCAGCGGTGCGCTTGCACGTGGATTGAGGCGGTGAAGGGACCTATTATAGCCCCCTTACTGCGCCATCGCTGCCTGAATAAGGGCCCGCGCCTCCGGGCTATTCCAATCGGCTTCACCTGCGAGACGCGCGAGTTCTTTGCCTTGCCGGTCATAGAGGATGGACGTGGGAAAGCCACGCGCTTTTAGGGGATAAACAATTGCCATTTTGGGGTCATGGTAAAATACAAGGCTGCCTTTGCTAAGGTCGGCCAATTCCTTCTTGGCCGCTTCGGCTTCGTTGGCTTTATCGACACTGATGGCGACCACCTTGAAGTCCTTTTCGCCCATTCCTTGCTGGAGGGCTGCCAACGTCGGCATTTCGGTGACGCATGGCGCGCACCACGTCGCCCACAGATTGACCAAGACGACTTTGCCATGAAACGCACTCAGCTGGGTGGGCACACCGTCAGGACCAGCAAAGCTGTTCGGCGGTTGGGGTACTGGGTCTTTGACGATCTCAAGGCCTTTCAACGGTCCAGCAGCAAAGGAGGCAAAATCCTTCCCACCTTGAGAGATTGGCACGGCTCGATAAACTCCGTAGAAGAGAATGCCGATTAACAAAGCCCCAAGTAGCGCCCATTGCGCCCGTTTGGGCTTACCCGTCGTCACAGGTCCATCGCGTTCAGGTTGCTCTTCACTCATGTCGTCCTCAGATTCTTCTAATCCGTCCGCTTCCCCCAAAGGCCAACAAATGTGGGGCGGTCGCTTTGCAGCCAGTCCTGATGAAACCATGAAGGCGATCAATGCCTCCATCGATGTTGACCAGCGTATGTGGCGCGAGGACATCGCCGGGTCAAAGGCCCATGCTGCAATGTTGACCGCCACGGGTATTCTTACGCAGGAAGACGGCCAAGCGATACAGGCGGGCCTTGATGAAATTGCCAGCGAGATTGAAGCGGGCACCTTCCCCTTTTCCGCCGATCTGGAAGACATCCACCTCAATATCGAAGCCCGCCTGACAGAGCGGATTGGCGATGCGGGTAAAAGGCTGCACACCGGCCGGTCTCGCAATGATCAAGTCGCGACGGACTTTCGCCTCTGGGTGCGCCGCGCCTTGGGTGAGGCCGATGAGGCATTGCTCGGCCTCATGCGTATTTTGGTGATCCAAGCTGAAGGCCATGCCGACTGGATCATGCCAGGCTTTACGCATTTACAGACGGCGCAACCCGTCACGCTTGGCCACCATCTTTTGGCCTATGTCGAGATGTTTCAGCGCGATCGCGCGCGGCTGCAAGCCTCGCTCAGTCACGGCAATGAATCCCCCTTGGGCTCTGCTGCGTTGGCAGGGACACCCTATCCTATTGATCGGAATGCAACCTCCAAATCACTTGGCTTCAACCGCCCGATGGCCAATTCCCTAGACGGCGTAGCGAGCCGGGATTTCGCGATGGAAGCGCTCAATGCGCTCTCGATCAGTGCGGTACATTTATCGCGCTTGGCCGAAGAGATTGTACTATGGACCTCGTCGCATTTTCGCTTTGCACGCTTGTCGGATAGCTGGTCGACTGGTTCCTCGATCATGCCACAGAAGCGCAACCCAGATGCGGCAGAATTGGTCCGCGCCAAAGCCGCTCGCATTTCCTCAAACGCACAATGCTTGATGATGATCGTCAAAGCTTTGCCCCTAACCTATGCCAAGGACTTGCAGGACGATAAGGCTATGACCTTTGAATCCTTTGATGCCTTTATGCTCAGCGTCGGGTCGATGGCCGGCATGATGCAGAGCGTGACCTTTAACCGCGATGCGATGCGCCAAGCGGCCACGTACGGCTATTCCACTGCCACTGACCTAGCTGACTGGCTCGTGCGGGTCCTCAATATGCCGTTCCGCGAAGCCCATCATGTGACAGGCGCTGTCGTTAAAGCCGCTGAGGTCGCTGGCATTGCAGAGCTTTGCGATGTGCCTTTGGCGACCTTCCAGACAATCGAGCCGCGCATTGATGCATCTGTGATCGCACTCCTCTCGGTTGAGGCTTCCGTAGACGCGCGGGATTCTTACGGTGGGACGGCCCCAAAACGGGTTTTGGAGCAGGTAAAGCGCCTGCGCCAAGCCCTTCAGTTGGATGCGTGATCGCCTTTGATTGCTGGGCCGTTTCGCTCTATAGCTATGTTTCTTCCCCAACTTTGACCGCAAAGATAACGCCCATGAAAACCCGCCTTGCCCTTGCCTGTGTTGCGCTCTGCCTGCTCAGCGCGTGCGGAATCAAAGGACCTTTAGAGACCGCACCACCGATGTGGGGTCCTGACCGGGCCGCCTATGAGGCAGATCAAGCTAAAAAGGCGGAAGAGGCACAAGCAAAGAAGGCTGCGGAAGACGCCGAAAAAGCGGGCAATTCGGCTCCATCCACCGCGCCCCAATAGGCCTGCCATGCGATTTTTTGATTATCGCGATGGCGCGCTTTATGCCGAAGACGTGCCGCTGGCAGAGATTGCCGAGGCTGTTGGCACCCCCGTCCATATCTACTCCCGCGCGACTTTGGAGCACCATTACCGGGTGTTCAAAGCCGCCATGGGCGATATGCCAGTCCATATTTGCTATGCCGTAAAGGCTAATACCAATCGTGCAGTGATCGCCACCTTGGCAGCCTTGGGCGCAGGCGCAGACACGGTGTCGGAAGGCGAAATCCGCCGGGCGCTGAATGCCGGTGTACCGCCCGACGGTATTGTGTTTGCGGGCGTAGGCAAAACGGATCAAGAATTGGCCTATGCGATTTCGGTCGGTGTTCGGCAAATAAATATCGAAAGTGCCAGCGAACTCGATCGGATCTCCACCTTGGCAGCAGGCTTGAGCCGGGTTCAGCAAGTCTGCATTCGGGTCAACCCCGATGTCGGCGCAGGCGGGCACGCCAAAATCACCACCGGCAAAGCAGATAATAAGTTTGGGGTCAGCTTTGATCTGGCCGAAGAACTCTATGCCCGCGCCGATCAATTGCCGGGCGTAGACCCTGTCGGCCTATCCGTTCATATTGGCAGCCAAATTATCGATTTTGCGCCGATGGAAAAGGCCTATCAGAAGCTCGCCGATTGTGTCGTGCGACTTCGGGCACGCGGGCTGAAAGTTACCCGCCTCGATTTAGGCGGTGGATTGGCCGCGACCTATGATGAAACAGTCACAGGGCCAGATCTTGCGGCCTATGGCTCGATGGTAGCCCGCGTGGTTGGTCATTTGGATGTGGAGCTGGAGTTTGAGCCCGGCCGTATGATCGCAGCGAACGCTGGCGTGCTTCTATCGCGCGCGATCGTTACGAAAGACAATGGCGGCAAGTCCTTCTTGGTCGTGGATGCCGCGATGAATGATCTGATCCGCCCTGCCCTTTATGAGGCCTATCACCAGATGCTGCCGGTGAAGAAGGCAGACGACCACGACAATCTGGCCCCACTCGATGTGGTTGGGCCCGTTTGCGAAACGGGCGACACGTTTGCAGAACAGCGCCCTATGCCAGCGATTGCGGCGGGCGAGTTGTTGGCTTTCATGAGCACAGGTGCTTATGGATTTGCCATGGCCTCGACCTATAATTCGCGGCCCTTGGCGGCGGAAGTCATTGTCAGTGGGGATCAGTGGCAAGTGGTGCGGCCGCGCCAGACCTATGAAGAGTTGTTTGGGATGGAAACCCTGCCCGATTGGCTAGGAAGCAAGATATGAGCACGCAAGAACCAGCCCCGGCATCAAAGGGCGGCGCAAGTTGGGTGCGGTTGGTTAGTGATCTTGGCCCCGCTGTGGTGTTCTTCATGTCCTATCAGCATGCAGAAAAGAATGGCGTGCCGGAATTTGCGCGGGCGCTGAGTGGCGATCAGGCGGTCTTATTTGCTACCGTTTTGTTCATTCCAGCCGCGATTGCGGGCTTTGGGTTCTCTTATTGGAAAGAGCGCACTGTCAGCCCGATGGGCCTATTCACCTTTGCTATGATCGGTGTCTTCTCTGGTTTGGCGCTTTGGCTCAAGAATGACATCTTCATCAAAATGCGACCCACTTTGGTTTATACATTAATAGGTCTGATTTTATTGGGATCAGTCTTGTTCAAGCGCAATGTTTTGAAGGCCTTGTTTTCAGGGGCGCTTCACATGCCTGAGCCGATCTGGCACGGCCTCGCCCAGCGCGCAGGCCTCATGTACATCGCCCTTGCCATCATCAATGAAGCGGTTTGGCGCACCCAGCCGTTAGCAACTTGGGTGACCTATAACACCTGGGGTGATATGGCGATTAATATGATCTTCTGGATCGTGAACTTGGCGCTTTTGGCCAAATATTTCACCGATGCAGACGGCAATCCCTTGCTCGAAGAGCCCAAAGACAAAGTCTAAAATTCTGGTAACAATTCTGCGTCTTGACCTCAGGCAGAAATGGTTATTTGTGATACCCACAAGAAAGAGGGGATCACATGAACCGCCGTAACCTATTGGCCGCCATTTCGACCACAGCTTTGGGATTTCTCGCTTTGAACACATCCGCTCTCGCCCAAACTGCCGCTAATGCGGTTAGCAATGATCCATTTTTGTGGCTTGAGGAAGTTGAAGGCGACAAGGCGCTTTCATGGGTTCGCGGGCAGAATGCGCGCTCGCTGCCTAAGCTGACCCAAGACCCCCGCTATGCGAAGCTTGAAGAAGATGCCCTCAATATCATTCGCGCCAAAGACCGCTTGACCTTCGGCTCTTACGCCGACGGCTTTGTCAGCAATTTCTGGCAGGATACCAATCATGTGCGCGGTATTTGGCGGCGAGCAGACTTTACGGCTTGGCGCCTCGGCAGCCCTGCTTGGGAAACCGTGCTGGACATTGATAAGCTGGCCAAGGATGAGGGCAAGAATTGGGTCTATCAGGGCAGTAACCCGCTCGACCCCCATGACATCTGGAACACCCGCCTATTGCTGGACCTGTCCAATGGCGGCAAGGATGCCGATACTAAGCGCGAATGGGACGTAAAGACCCGCTCGTTCGTTGAAGGTGGCTTTGAGCTGCCAGAAGCTAAATCCGGGGCTGTTTGGGTCGATAAAGACACATTGTTGGTTTCAACCGACTGGGGCGCAGGCTCGATGACTGAGAGCGGTTATGCCTATATCGTCAAACGCTTAAAGCGCGGGCAAAAGCTTGAAGACGCTGTTGAAGTCTATCGCGGCACGGAAAAGGACGTGGCTGTGGCTGCGTTCCGTGTCGATGACGGCACGCGCTACCATTACTTCATCAACCGCGCCCCCACCTTCTTCACGACCGAGACCTTCTATCTAGAAGCCGATGGCAAGGTTGCCAAATTGGACTTGCCCAGCAAGCATAGCTTGCAAGGTCTGCGCGCTGGTCTGGTCTATCTAACCCTGCAAGAGGACTGGACGCCACGCGGGGCTAAGAAGGCGATTACCGCAGGCTCGCTCGTGAGTGCGCCTTTGGCCGCGCTGAAAGCCAAAACAGGCGCTATTGCCACGACGACCATCTACGCACCTGGCCCCCGTGAGGCCTTGCAAGATGTCACCATGGCAAAAACGGGCCTTTACGTCACCTTGTCCACCAATGTGAAGAGTGCTGTCCGCTACTACACACAGAATGCAAAGGGCGCTTGGTCGTTTAAGCCGGTTGCCCTGCCAGCCAATGGCGTAGCTTCTGTTGTCGATGCTGGCATTCGCCAGGAAGAGGCCTTCTTCTCCTACAATGACTTCATCACGCCACCGTCGATCTTGTTTGCGGCCAAGCCAAGCGACAAGCCTGCAACGGTGCAAGCCCAAGCCGCACGGTTTGATGCGTCAAACCTTGAGGTCAACCAGTATGAAGCAACCTCAAAAGATGGCACCAAAATCCCCTATTTCGTGATTGCGAAAAAGGGATTGGTCCTAGACGGCACGGCTCCAACACTTCTTTATGGCTACGGCGGCTTTGAAGTTTCACTTTTGCCAAATTACTCCGCGATGAATGGCAAGCTGTGGAACGAACGCGGTGGCGTTTATGTTCTGGCCAATATCCGTGGTGGGGGTGAGTTTGGCCCTGCGTGGCATACAGCAGGCCTGAAGGGCAAGCGCCAAGTGATCTATGACGACTTCATTGGCGTGGCTGAAGATTTAATCGCGCGCAAAATCACCAGCCCGCGCCGCTTAGGCATTCAGGGTGGCTCCAACGGTGGTCTTCTGATGGGTGTAATGATGACCCAGCGGCCAGAGCTTTTCCAAGCCGTCGTCTGCCAAGTGCCGCTTCTGGACATGCTACGCTATCATAAGCTCTTGGCGGGTGCCTCATGGGTCGATGAATATGGCGACCCCGATGTGGCGGCTGAGCGGCCTTGGTTGGAGCAATTCAGCCCTTATCAGAATTTGAAGAAGACAAGCCCCTTCCCGGAAGCCTTCTTCCTGACCTCAACCAAGGACGACCGCGTCCATCCCGGTCACGCACGCAAATATGCGGCTAAGATGGAAAGTTTGGGGATGCCCTTCCTTTATTATGAGAATATCGATGGCGGTCACTCGGCGGCGGCAAACTTGGTCGAAAGTGCCAAGCAGCGTGCACTGGTCGCCACCTATCTGATGCAAAAATTGGTCGATTAGGTAAAAAAGCTTGGCCTATGCGGCCAAGCGACCTACTTGGCTTTTAAGAGGGACGCAAATAGCAGGAGACAGGCAATGAAGCCGATGAAGATCATGCTGGCGTGCGGGCTTTTGGCCTTCACCGCCGCTTGCGAGACCATTCCGTTTGAAGAGCGGGCAAAGGCCTATGAAGATCAGATGGCGCAACGTTTTGTCGGCAAATCGGCCGACGAATTGGTATTGGCCTTTGGCCCGCCTCAATCGTCCTATAAGCTGACCGATGGTCGCGATGTGCTGCAATATGAGCAAAAGCGCACCAGCACCCAGGGCGGGGAAAGCTATACCAGTTTTCGCGAAGTTACCCGCTTCCGCACGGAGACCGACGCCGCAGGCAATGTGCGCACTGTGCAATATAATGAATCCGTGCCTGTGACGAATTCGTCCCCAGTCTATACGGTCAATCAAAATTGCATCCGCCGCTTTGTGGTGGCCAGCGACAAAAAGGTTGAAAGCTTCCGCTGGGAAGGCAATGCCTGCTTTCGCTAAGCAGGTGTCGCTAAGGGTAATCCCGCGCCTATCAAGCGGGCGAATTGGGTAATCAACGCGGCCAAATCTTCGTAGCTGGTCGCCTGTGACTTCAAGCCGTGGAGCGCCGCCGTTATCGCGCGTGCCTGGAAGGCTTGAAGAGCGGGCGGCACCCTATTGGTTAAGCGCGCCTCCACCAAGGCCTGCATCCGACTGTCGATGGCTGCCACTACATCGCCAACTAGGGCGGAGTTGGTAGCCATCAATTCTGCGCCATGTGGGGAGGTATGGATCGCCTGCCAACTCAGGCCATGTAGGGCAAGCCCAGCGGCAGCCAGCCCTTCTTCAAACGCCAGATCAGCTGGCCACGC
>JBEAVQ010000092.1:0-17530 GCA_041160865.1 Pseudomonadota bacterium
TCTTCCGCGCAATCAAAACGCGCGCTCTGATCCACACGGTCCTGCACGAACTGAGCAATCGGGGGCAAAGCAGATGGGGTGGACAGGGTTTCCCCGTCCGACGTGATCGTCCGGCGGGGCGTTTTGCGTTGCGTGTTTGCTTTTGGAACCACGCATGTTTGACGCGCTAACAGAACGATTGACTGGTGTCTTTGATACGCTCACCGGACGGGGTGCGCTCTCGGACAAGGACGTCGATTCCGCTTTGCGTGAAGTGCGCGTGGCGCTCCTTGAAGCTGATGTGGCGCTGCCGGTCGTCAAAGCCTTTATCGCCAAAGTCAAAGAGGAAGCTGTGGGTGAGCGCGTTATTCGCGCCGTGAAACCCGGCCAGCAAGTCGTCAAAATCGTCTATGATGCGCTGGTGGAAACACTCGGCGGGACAGGCGGCCCTGTTGATCTCATGCTCAACCAAGGTCCGCCAGCCATTATCATGATGGCCGGTTTGCAGGGCTCTGGTAAAACCACGACGACTGCCAAGCTGGCGCTTCGCATGCGCACGCGCCTGCGCAAGAAGGTTCTGGTCGCTTCGCTCGACGTGCGCCGCCCCGCGGCGATGGAACAATTGGCTGTTTTAGCCCAGCAAGCCGAAGTCGACAGCCTGCCGATTATTGCAGGCCAATTGCCGGCCGAAATCGCGCGCCGGGCCATTACAGCTGGTCGCCTTGGCGGCTATGATGTCGTCTTCCTAGATACCGCCGGTCGCACCTCGATCGACGAAGACATGATGAGCGAAGCCGCTGAAATTGCGCGCATCGCTTCCCCGATTGAAACTTTGCTCGTCGCAGACAGCCTCACCGGCCAGGACGCGGTTGAAACCGCCCGCAGGTTCCATGAGCGTCTACCTCTGACCGGTATCGTACTGACCCGAGCTGATGGCGATGGCCGGGGTGGTGCGGCGCTGTCCATGCGAGCGGTTACGGGTTTGCCAATCAAGTTCTTGGGAATTGGCGAAAAGATTGACGGGCTTGATGCCTTTGACTCCCAACGCATCGCCGGCCGCATTCTGGGCCAAGGCGACGTTGTCAGTCTGGTTGAGCGCGCTGTTGAGAACGTTAAGCAGGATGACGCTGAGAAGTTGGCCGCCAAAATGGCCAAAGGCAAGTTCGACCTTGACGATCTTGCCATGCAATTGCGCCAAATTCAGGCCATGGGCGGGCTTGGTGGCGTGATGGGGATGTTGCCTGGCGCGCAAGCGGCCAAAAAGGCGATGGAATCCGGCGCTGTCTCGGACAAAAGCGTCAAGCGCCAGATCGCCGTCATTCAATCCATGACCAAGCAAGAGCGGGCCAAGCCCGATCTGTTGAACGCCAGCCGCCGCAAGCGCATTGCGGCCGGCGCTGGCGTTGACGTCTCTGAAGTCAATAAAGTTATCAAAATGCATCGCTCGATGTCAGACATGGTCAAGGCCATGGGCAAAGGCGGCATGAAGGGCCTGATGGGCAAAATGGGCGGCATGTTTGGCGGCAAAATGCCGCCGATGGACCCTGCCGCAATGCAACGTCTCGGCCAACAAGCGGCTTCTTCAGGCGGCGGTTTGCCCGGCCTGCCTGGCCAGTCGCCTCCACAAGGTTTGCCCGGTCTGGGTAATACGCAAACTCCCGGTGGCTTTACGGGCCTACCAGGTCTCCCATTCGGGAAAAAATAAATCAAAACGACACATACACTCTGAAAGGTAAGTCTCATGTCCTTGAAAATTCGCTTGGCCCGCGGTGGCTCTAAGAAGAAGCCAGTTTACCGCATCGTGGTTGCCGAAGCCCGCTCACCTCGTGACGGCCGCTTCCTCGAAAAGATCGGCAGCTACAACCCAACTCTGCCAGACGACAATGCAGGCCGTTTGGTCATCGACGCAGAAAAGGCTGCTGAATGGATGAAGAAGGGCGCACAACCTACCGACCGCGTCGCTCGCTTCTTGGCAGCACAAGGCGTTGGCACCTATGTCAATGGCAACAACCCAAACAAGGGCAAGCCAGGCCAAAAGGCAACTGAACGCGCCGCTGAAAAGGCTCAAGCCTTGATCGATGCACAAGAAGCTGCTGAGCGCGCAAAAGCTGAAGCTATTGAAGCCGCTGCACAAGCAAAGGCAGACGCTGCCGCCGCTGCCGCCGCCGCTGCTGAAGCCGCTGCTGCACCTGCTGAAGAGGTGGCCGCCGAAGAAGTGGCCGCCGAAGAAGTTGCTGCTGAGCCAGCGGCTGAATAAGCCAACATGAAGCGCCTTGCCGAAACGCTAGGTGCTGTGGTCGCCCGCCGGGATGCCCCCGGCGGTGCGGCCATTTTGTTTTCTGGCCAAGAAGTTCTTTGGTCAGGCACGGCGGGCGTCCGCGACGTTCCTACCGCCAGCCCACTCTTGTTAACCAGCAAAGCCCGGGTCGCTTCGATCTCGAAGGTGGCCACAGCGCTAACCTTGCTCAAACTGGTGGAAGCCGGTCAGATTGATCTCGACCGCGATATTTCCAATCTTCTGGGCTTTAAGCTTCGCCATCCAAAGTTTCCAAACTCCCCCATCACGCCGCGCATGATTTTGTGCCACACGGCCGGTATTCGCGATGGCGAGACTTATCGCGGAGTTGTCGGTGAGGCGCTCGAAGGCTTTTTTGTGCCTGGCGGCAAAAACTGGAATGAAGGCAAGCATTGGGCGGATTTGGTGCAACCCTTTGGCTTTTTTACCTATTCCAACCTAGCGATGGGGCTATTGGCGCAAGCCTGCGAAAATGTGGGCGGGGATCGCTTTGACCGATTGGCGCAAAATCTCGTCTTTACCCCGCTTGGGATCGATTGTGGCTTCAATTGGTCGGGGATTAGTGATCAAGCCGCTGGGGACGCTGCAACCCTTTATCGCCGGAAAGCCGATGGAGACTGGGAGGTTCAAGTTGACGGCACCCCAAGCACTATACCGCGACCCAACATTGCCACCGAGCAGGGTCTAAGCCTTAGCAACTATAGTTTGGGCAGCAACGGACTTCTATTTTCGCCGCAAGGCGGTTTGAGGGCCAGCGTGGCAGACCTTGCCCGCATTGGCATGGCGTTGAGTGGTGCTGTGGCTTTGTTACAGCCCGAAATGCGTACCTTGGTTCTAACCCCGCAATGGACCTATCGGGCTGACCCTAAAAATGGCGACACTTCCGGTGGGGCGTTCCAAGGCTTTGGTTTGGGTGTGCATCGTTTGATCCCGGGTGAGCAATGCCCGGTTTCAGGCCTCAAAGCAGAAATGGTTGGCCATTATGGTGAAGCCTATGGCTTGTTAGCTGGCCTCTGGGTGGACCCTGTGTCAACGCGCGGCTTTGCTTGGTTTATCACAGGCAGCCTCTATGGGCCCGCTCCGGGCCAACGCTCTGGCATATACCGCGTTGAAGAAGAAATCATGCAAGCTGCGGCGGACGATTTGGGCCTTGTTTATACGAAACTCTAAGATAGGCTAACCCAGATTGTAAGGGGGATTGGCCAGGTCGCTAGGGGCAGACTTTCAAGTCATCACTTTCATCCAAACGCGCGACCGGCCCACGGCTGTGGCTTTTTATCGGGACGTGCTAGGCCTCACCTTTGTCATAGATGACCCATTTGGCAGCCTATTCGATCAGAATGGAACGGGTTTGGGGATCACCCAGATTGAAGGTTTTACGCCCGGTCCTCACCCGGCCCTTGGCTGGCAAGCCAGTGATATTCACGACAGTATCCGAACGCTAACTTCGCGTGGGGTCACGATGAAAATTTATGAAGGCTTTGGTCAAGACGAGGTAGGTATTTGGCACGCGCCGGGCGGGGCGGCTCAGATTGCTTGGTTTGAAGATCCTGATGGCAATTTGTTGAGCTTAACGCAGGTTTAAGCGCGGGTTTCCGTCATACCTTTGCGTCTAAGGCCACTTCACGCTAAACATGCCTGATGAATTCAAGTCCGCCCCGCCCGACGACGCTTGCTGACCTTGATGCCCGCGCCCGAGATATTTTCCGCGATATTGTCGAGACCTATCTTGAAACAGGCGAGCCGGTTGGATCCCGTACCTTGTCCAAACGCGGCATTGGGCTATCCCCGGCCTCAATCCGCAATACGATGGCGGATCTCGCAAGTTTTGGTCTTTTAGATGCCCCGCATTTAAGCGCCGGGCGCACCCCCACACATACGGGACTGCGCCTGTTCGTCGATGGCCTGCTAGAGATTGGCGACTTGGGTCGTGAGGAAAAGGCCGAGATTGATTCCCGATTGGCTGCCGCAGGCTCTGATTTATCGAGCGCTTTGTCTGAAGCCTCGCTCCTCTTGTCGGGCCTTGCCGGGGGTGCGGGCCTTGTGACCACTCCGACGCGGGAGAGCCCAGTCAAGCATGTGGAGTTTGTGCTGATTGGGCCCGGCCAAATCTTGGTTGTGCTGGTCTTTGACGATGGCCAGGTTGAGAACCGCTTGGTTCAAATGCCCGTCGGTCTCACCCAATCGCAATTGCAAGAAAGCACCAATTTCTTGAACTTCCGCTTAAAAGGCAAGACTTTGTCGGAGGCAGCGGCACAAGCGGTGGATGATGCGCGCCATGCAGAGGCCACCCTCGATAAAGCGGCCGCCAACCTGATTGAAGCAGGCTTTGCGGAATGGTCTGGCGATGATCCGATGGCCGGACGGAAACTGATCGTACGCGGGCGAGCCAATTTATTGGCCAATAGCCAAGCGGCTGGCGACCTTGAACGTGTGCGCATTTTATTTGATGACCTTGAACGCAAGCGCGACCTGATCCATGTCTTGGATGCAGCGCAGGAAGCTTCTGCGGTAAAGTTGTTTATTGGTGCGGAAAACCCCTTGTTCTCAATGTCTGGTTCGGCTCTTGTCGCGGCCCCTTATAAGGATAGTCAACGCCGTGTGCTTGGCGCACTGGGAGTTATTGGGCCAACCCGCTTGAATTATGCCCGCGTCATCCCAATGGTAGACTATACAGCGAAAGTCGTCGGTCGCCTTATTGAGCGCCGCGGTTTAAACTTAACAGAATGAGATCGAAGAAATGACCACAGATACGGGTACCCCACACAACGGCGACGACCTAGAAACAGAAATTGCTGCGGCTACCGAGGCTTCTGCAGATGGTGCGGACGACCAAGCCACTGCACAGGACCCGCTGGAGCTTGCTCGCTTGCTCTTAGGAGAAGATGCGGCACCTGAGGATATGGGCGGTCTGTTGGTGGCGAAACTCCAAGCTGCTTTGGCTGAGATTGAGACTTTGAAAGATGCCGGTTTGCGTGCCTTAGCGGAGTCTGAAAATATCCGTCGTCGGGCAGAGCGGGAAAAGAGCGAAGCCCGCATCTATGCCATCGATAAGTTTGCGCGCGATCTCTTGCCGGTAGCCGACAATTTGGGTCGCGCAATCAGCACGGCACCGGAAGGATTCAAGGGCGATCCAGCCTTTGATGGCTTCGTGACTGGCGTCGACATGACCCAACGCGAACTTCTGAACGCTTTTGAGCGCCATGGTCTGACACGCGTGGGCGCAAAAGGCGACAAATTCGATCCCTCAATCCATCAAGCTGTAGCCCAAATTCCTTCCGACATGGCCGCTGGTGATGTCGCCGAAGTCTTCCAGCCGGGCTATGTCTTGGCTGGCCGCACGCTGCGGGCTGCGATGGTTGCGGTATCGGCTGGACAGCCTGCGGCAGAGCCTGCAGCTGGTGATCCTGCGGCCTAGCGCCTAGCTTTCGAGGCGGCGGGGGCGGTCAAGCGCCCCCGCAGCGCTGCTTCATCCAATCCGTTCAATTTCCAGCCTGAGGGATAGCGCCCAAAGTAGAGGATGCAGGCTTTTGTCTGCGGGTCTGGCGCGCAAACACGCCCATCGGCAAGGCGTTTCAGGCCAATGCTGGTTGCCGTCCGGCTCGGCAGGACTGTTTGGGGCGTCAGTCCTGCGCGACGGGATAGATCAGCTAGAATGGCAGGCTCTAAGGCCTGTTTCGATAGGCGCTCCAGCAAGGGATTGGCAAGGTCAGCACCCAAGATACCTAAAATTTGACTACCTTCGCCACCGCCGGTGCGTTTGGCGATTTCGTTCGCCGCCATGGCCCGGGCAATCCCTGTCACTTGTGCTTGCAGGGCAGGCCGATCCATCCCCGCCTCTATCCCGGGCAAGTCGCGATCGCGCAACGCTATTATAAACGCCCGCACATCGGCCGACGCGTCAAGGGGGCCAGGAGCCGTGGCACACCCGCTGAGCGCGAAGAAAAGCCCGATCCAGACAAACTTGCGCATATTTGCTTCTCCTTGTGCCGCCGAATCTTTTATCAAAAGACCTCTGAACTACGCCTGAACATACTAGACCTTTTAGCATGGGCCACCTAGACCTGAGTTCTTGGGGGAAACGTGCCTAAATCTGTTTTGATCCTTTTCGCGCATCCATCTTATGCACGCTCACGAGCCAATCGTGCTCTGCGCGCCGTGGCGAAAGACCTTGACCATGTGACCGTGCATGACCTTTATGAGACCTATCCAAACTTTCTGATCGATGTGGAGGCCGAGCAGCGCTTGCTGTTAGACCATGACCATATTGTTTTGATGCATCCCTTCTTCTGGTATGCTGCGCCGTCTTTAGTGAAAGAGTGGCTCGATGTCGTTTTAGATTATGGGTGGGCTTACGGGGAGGGCGGAACGGCTCTCGCGGGCAAGACTTGGACACAAGCCATTACAACAGGCGGGCCTGCCCAATCCTATTGTTCCGACGGCCTGAACCGCTTTTCAATTGATGAATTGTTGCGCCCGTTTCAAGCGACCGCAAACCTCTGCCAATGTGTGTGGCAAGACCCGTTTGTCCTGCACGCCAGCCGTCAGGCCACCCCAGAAACTTTAGTCGAGGCAGCCGCCAATTTCAGCGCCATGCTGGAGGGTTTGATCAATGGCTGAAGCAAATTTGCTCGAATCCGCCTTTGTCTATCTGACCGCAACCGTCGTTTCAGTCCCAATTGCCAAGCGGATCGGCTTGGGGTCGGTATTGGGCTATCTGATCGCGGGCGCGGTCATCGGACCTTATGTTCTAGATCTCGTGGGCGACCCCGAAAACGTCATGCATACGGCAGAGTTTGGCGTCGTCATCATGCTGTTTCTCATCGGACTTGAACTACAGCCTAGTCTGCTGTGGCGATTGCGCACAGCCATTCTGGGCATGGGCGGTCTGCAAGTCGTCGGTACAGGTGCCATTGCGACCGGGCTTGGCATAGCGATTGGCCTCTCGTGGCAGGTGGCTTTAGCTGTTGGTCTAACTTTGTCCTTATCTTCAACCGCTATTGTGCTGCAGTCCCTGCGCGAGAAGGGTATAGCCGGAACCGAAGCAGGGCGGTCGACATTTGCGGTTTTGTTGTTCCAAGACATCGCCATCATTCCGATGCTGGCGTTATTTCCTTTCTTGGCGACGCTTAGTGTCGCCGGGGATGGGGCTGCTGGAAAAGGAGCGTTAGCGGCCTATCCTGGTTGGGCGCAAGGCTTAGCTGTTGTGGCGGCCGTCGGCGCGATTGTGCTGGCGGGACGGGTTCTATTGCGCCCCATGTTCCGTTGGGTGGCGGCTTCTGGCCTGCATGAAATTTTGACGGCCTTTGCGCTTCTTTTGGTCGTTGGCGTGGCGCTTCTCATGCAGTTTGTTGGCATCTCTCCCGCTTTAGGGGCCTTCGTCGCTGGTGTTGTTTTGGCGGATAGCGAGTTCCGCCATCAAATTGAAAGCGATATTGATCCGTTTAGAGGCTTGTTGCTGGGGCTGTTCTTCTGTTGCTGGGGCTGTTCTTCATTTCGGTCGGGGCCGGCATCAATTTCGCTTTGCTGATCGCCCAGCCTTGGCTGATCCTTGGTCTAGTGGTGGCATTGGTCCTTGTGAAGGCGACCGTGATGTTCACCGTCGCGCGCGCATTTGGCCGCAAAACGGGTGAGGCTGCATTGATCGGCCTTGGCCTTGCCCAAGGTGGTGAGTTTGCTTTCGTGCTGCTCGCCTTCGCGCAAGGGGCTGGTGTGATTCCCCCAGAAATAACCGCTCAATTGGTCGTTGCTGTAGCTTTGTCGATGGCCATCACGCCGCTCTTGTTGATGGCGGGCGACTGGGCGATGCGGCGCTTGGAATCACGATCAGGCGAAGACCGCGCGCCAGAAATTGAGGAAGGCCATCACGATGTAATCGTCGCAGGCTATGGCCGGTTTGGGCAGATCGTGGGACGGATGCTGTCGACCTACGGCTATAAGATCAGCGTTCTCGACCATGATGCCGACCAGGTTGATGTGCTGCGCGGCTTTGGCCGAAAGGTGAATTTTGGCGATGCCACGCGGATAGACCTCTTGCGTTTGGCCGGAGCGGCAGAGGCCAAACTCTTGATTGTCGCCATTGATAATGACGAAAAGGCGCTGGAGCTGGTAGATACGGCGCGCGAGGCCTTCCCAAACCTCAAAATCCTAGCCCGCGCGATTGATCGCCGTCATGCCTATCAATTGATGGCTGCTAAAGTAGATGGCCTGGAGCGCGAGACATTTGCGGCCGCTGTGCGCCTTGGGGTGAAGTCATTACAGATTATGGGTAAGCCTGCCTTCGCAGCAGAGCGGGCGGGTATGATCTTTTCGCGCTATGACGAGCGCGCTTTGACATCGATGTTTGAAGATTGGCAGCGGGTTGAATTTGCCGATTATCAGCGCATCGTACGCGACCGTACGGCACTTGAAGAAGAGCTCTTGAAGCGCGACATGATCGCTTTGGTTGGCAAAAGCGATGGCGATGAATGGGGTGAAGAAACGCTAGAGCGCGAGGCGTTTGAACGCAATCTCGCTCGCAAAGCAAAGTCTGATTGATCCAAGCCCCTGTCCGGCCTAAAGACGCGGGGCTGCTAGGGCTCTGGCCGCTTACATAGGGACCGCTTTACTCATGCACGTTACGTTAGACTCCATCCGTGCGGCTGCCGCGCGTATTGAAGGCCGCATCATTCGTACACCTCTTATGATGTCGAAGACGCTGTCGGATATTACAGGCGCTGAAGTTTGGGTGAAGTTTGAAAACTTCCAATTCACTGCGGCGTTCAAAGAGCGCGGTGCCCTAAATAAGCTGTTGTTGCTCACCGAAGCCGAGCGCCGCAATGGTGTTATTGCCATGTCCGCCGGCAATCACGCCCAAGGCGTGGCTTATCATGCCTCGCGCCTCAACATTCCTGCCACCATTGTGATGCCGCTCGGAACGCCCTTCACCAAGGTCGAACATACCCGCAAGCATGGCGCGCGCGTGGTGCTGCATGGCGACAATTTGTCAGAGGCCACCACCTTTGCGTATCAGCTCAAAGATCGCGAAGGCCTGACCTTTGTCCATCCTTATGACGATGCGGATGTGATTTCAGGGCAAGGCACCATCGGCATTGAAATGCTGGAAGATGCGCCACAACTTGAAACGCTGATTGTTCCAATTGGTGGTGGCGGCTTGATCGGGGGAATCGCGGTTGCAGCGCGCGCCATGAAGAATGATATTGAAGTGGTCGGCGTGCAAACACGTATGTTCCCTTCCATGCATGCTGAATTGGCTGGCAAAGAGCCTGGGCCCCTGTGTGGTGGCCAGACCATTGCTGAAGGTATTGCTGTGAAGCAGGCAGGTCGCTTGGGCTTTGAAATTGCCAAGGAATTGGTCCGCGATGTTTTGATCGTCGATGAGGATGATTTGGAGCAAGCCATTACGTTGTTCTGCAACGTGGAAAAAACCGTTGCCGAAGGCGCAGGCGCTGCAGGCCTTGCTGCTCTGCTCGCTCACCCCCAGCGCTTTAGCGGCAAAAAGGTCGGCATTGTTCTGTGTGGTGGCAATATCGATTCAAGGCTTTTGGCCTCCGTCCTCACGCGGGCTCTGGTACGTGAAAAGAGGATTGTCAGCCTCCGGATCATTGGTGATGATCGTCCCGGTCTATTGGCTGTTGTGTCGAAAGTCATTGGTGATTTGGGCGGCAATATTCTCGAAGTCGCCCACAATCGCCTTGCCTTGGATGTGCCCGCCAAAGGCGCAGAATTTGATATTCTGATGGAAACCCGCGACTCGCGGCATACCCAAGAAATCATCGATGCGTTGGTCGCGGCAGGCTATCCTCCTCGCACGATTTAAAGTCTAACGCTCACAAAGGACTGGTCTCATGGCTTTGCCGATCCTCACTATTGGCAACAAGAATTACTCCAGTTGGTCAATGCGGCCTTGGCTTGCCCTGAAATGGGCTGGGATCGCTTTTGAGGAACGGCTCATTCCGTTGGGGCCGCGTGGCATGGGGCCGAACCCCGATATTGTGGCTGTCAGCCCATCCGGCACGGTGCCGGTGTTGGAATTGGCCGATGGGAGAAAGATTTGGGACACGTTATCGATCTGTGAATGGGCACATGAACAAGCCCCCGATGCAGGGCTTTGGCCAAAAGATGCCATCGCGCGCGCGCTCGCCCGGTCCGCAACGTGCGAAATGCATTCAGGCTTCGCAGCCGTGCGCCAAACGTTTCCGATGAATTTAACCCGCGTCAAAACGGGCCATGAATGGTCCGATACTGCACAAGCCCAGATTCAGCGGATCGACGATTTATTATGCGGCTTGAAAGCCCAATTTGGCAGCGCCAATAGTCCATACATCATGGGCCGCCGTTCCATCGTTGATGCCTTCTATGCCCCGGTCGCAACCCGGTTTCGCACCTATCAGGTTCCCGTCTCAGCCAGTTTGCAGGCGTGGTGCGAGGCGATCTTTCAAGACCCTGATTTTGCCGCTTGGGATCATGCGGCCAAGCTCGAAACCTGGACAATCCCTGAAACGGATGAGGTCTAGACTGACGTGCTGCAACCGATTGGTCCTGGCCTGCGTATCAAAGCCATGATCCAACGTCGCACCCTGCTCCTCTCCGCCCCGTTTGCCCTTTTGTCCGCTTGCTCAAAGGCAGAAGCTGTTTCCACCTCTAGCGATTTAGGGACACCATCCTCGTCAGCCATTACTGGACTAGCCCCCAAGGTCGACGAAGTCGTTTGGCTTCAGTTGAATGGGACCGTTCGGACAAGCCAAGCGACAGTCGATGTTCGCAAAGCAACTTTGCATCGCGCGCTGGTGCGGCGGGAAACAGGCGCTGGAACCAGTGACACTAAATTCTTTGACCTCTGGCAGATTGCTGGCCAGCCAGCAGTGACAGGCGCGTCGCCGACACGTCAATTGCGCTTGTTGCAAGACGGCCCGAGCGGCTTCTGGCTGGAGCGCGAATTCACCCATCCCGCTTTGAGGAAGGGCGTGGAATCGTCTCGCTTGGCCCGCTCAGACGCACGTGTTTTAGCACTGAGTGGAAAGCAAGTCTGGCTGCTTGCGGGCGGTATGGGCACAGCCCCGACCTTAACTGCCGATCAGGTCACACAATTCAACGCGTGGCTGACCGGCTTGGGTATCAAGCGGACATAGCTGTGATCGCATCGGCAATGGCGACGGTTTGCTCCGCCATGTCGCGATGCAGAAGCTCGGTCATTTTCCCGTCGACTTTCAGTACGCCTTTGCCCGCATTGGCGGGATCCAAAAAGGCCGCTATCACGGCGCGAGCATGGGCGACTTCAGCCTCATCGGGCGCAAAGACGCGGTTGCAAGTTTCGATCTGACTTGGATGGATCAAGGTCTTGCCATCAAAGCCGAACTCCAGCCCCTGCCAACAAATGGCTTCAAAGCCTTCAGTATTGGCGATGTCGTTATAGACACCATCAATAACGGCGAGGTTATAGAGCCGTGCTGCTGTGACGCTCGCCGCGAGGGCAAAGTGAAAGGGCGCACGGTCTGCGGTCTGCCGCGCTCGGGTCTCTTTGGCGAGATCATTGGTGCCCATGACAAAGG
The DNA here is from genome assembly GCA_041160865.1 of Pseudomonadota bacterium. Classification (GTDB taxonomy): domain Bacteria; phylum Pseudomonadota; class Alphaproteobacteria; order Caulobacterales; family Aquidulcibacteraceae; genus Aquidulcibacter. Next base: position 11,827 of record JBEAVQ010000092.1, read on the forward strand.
CGGCCAGCCGTGTTGTTGCACCGGCTGCGGCAATCGAGGCTATCTCAAGGATAGCCCGCGGCGTTTCTATCATGGCCCAAAGGCTCATGGCTGGCGCAGCCCCTAGGGCGTCCATCGCTTCGCTGGCAGCCAACACTTCTTCAGCCGAGGAAATTTTGGGGAACAAGATGCCATCTGGCCTCGCGGCTACTGCGGCTTCCAAATCTTGGAGCCCCCAAGGCGAGGTCAGGCTGTTGACGCGGATAATTACTTCGCGCTTGCCATAGCCGCCTGCTTTCACGATTGCCGCCACCGCAGCGCGTGCTTCATCCTTTCCGTCGGGGGCAACCGCATCCTCCAGATCAAGGATCACCGCATCAGCCGGCAGGCTCTTGGCTTTTTCCAAAGCCTTTGCATTGGCACCGGGCATATAGAGTACACTGCGACGGGGGCGGGCCTGGGGAGCGGTCATAATTAGCCTTTCAATTCGGGTTTGACTTCTTCTAGCCACAAGCAGGGCGGTGGCGTAAAGAGCGGTCCATGCCTTTGGTCCTGATTCTTGGTTCACATGTCGCTGGAAGCCGGGTGGGTGGCACCTTGGCTAGCCTTGCTTTGGCCCAATCGCCAATGAAGATCGACCCAGTCCATGTTCCGACGACACTTCTTGGCCGTCACCCCGGCTGGGGACCGCCAGGCGGTGGGCCGGTTAGTGCAGCCCTTTTCGCCGGCATGCTGGAAGGTATCGCTGCCAATGGCCTGTTTGCCATGGTCGATGGTGTTCTAACCGATTACTTTGCCAGCCCAGAGCAAGTCCAGATTGCTGCCCTGGCCATTGATGCGGTCAAATCCGCCAATCCTAAAGCCATTGTTTTGGTGGACCCTGTGTTGGGCGATGCGCCAGGTGGGCTTTATGTTGGGCAGGGGGTGGCTAATGCGCTTGGGGAACATTTGGTGCCCCGCGCCGATTTTCTAACGCCCAATCTATGGGAGTTAGGCTATCTGACCCAAACGACCCCCCAAAATCTCCAACAAATTCATTACGCCGCCACGGCTTTGGGCCGTCCGTCCTTGATTTCATCGGTTGAGAAGGACCGCGAAATTGGTGGCTTGTTGGTTGATGGCTCGCGTGCCTGGCTCTCGAGCCACCCCAAATCTCCCGCGCCGCCCAAAGGTACAGGGGATTTGATGGCGACCATGTTCCTTGCCCATTTGATTGATGGCAGAGCAGCCCCGCAGGCCATGGCCCTAGCTTTGGCGGGTGTGTCATACGCGGTTCAGCGCGCGCAAGAGTGGGGTGCCCAAGAGTTGCCAATCGTTGCCGCAGGCTTTGAAGCTTGGCGGGCTGAGCCCTTGGCCTTGACCGAGGTAAGCTGAACAGTCCAAATGGGGCCATGACTAATCTGGTTTCGCCTTATGTTGCGCCGGGCTTTGAGCCCGTTTTAGATGCCTTCAATATCAACTTCGAAGAAGGCCTTGAGCTAGGTGCCGGTTTCTGCGCCATTTTGGAAGGCGAGGTTGTCGTCGATCTGGTCGGCGGCCATTTGGACCGCGCCAAAACCAAAAGCTGGACGCGCGAAACGCTGGTGCCCGTCTATTCGACCACCAAACCAATTGCTGCTATGGTCATAGCCCGCTTGCAGGATCAAGGCTTATTGAATTTTGACGATCCGATTGGCTGGCTGTGGCCCGAATTTACCGAGCACGGCAAGGATGTTACGTTAGCCCAAGCCTTGTCGCATCAGGCCGGTGTGCCTGGTTTTCCTGATCCGATTGATCCCGACCTTTGGCTCAATCCACCCGCTTTAGCAGAAGCCTTGGCCCATGTCGCACCAATGTGGAAACCGACAACGGCCAGCGGTTATCACCCTCTGACCTATGGCTATATCGCTGGCGAATTGGCCCAGCGCGCGCATGGCACCAGTCTTGGAACGCAATTGCGGGTCGATGTCTGTGAGCCATTGGGCATTGATTTCTGGATTGGCCTGCCCGAAGTCCATCATGAGCGTTGCGCGGAAATGAGCCGACCTAAGGCCATGGCGGAGTTGGGAGAGATCTCTGAGGCTCGTCGGGTTGCCTTCATGACTCCTTGGGCATCACCCAATAGAGGTGGCGCTGCGTGGCGCGAGGCAGAAATTCCCTCTGCGAATGGTCACGGCACTGCCCGATCTGTCGCCACACTTTACGGCGTTTTTGCCAATAACGGCAAAATCGGCAGCCGTCAGATCATTTCGCCTGAAACCATGGTGGACTTTACTAAGCCCCGGATCCGTGGCCTTGATTTGGTCTTGCCTTACGAGATCGAATGGGCCGCAGGCGTCATGCGCAATTCTAATCTGCGCTACGGCACTAATCCTGAAACCTTGGGCCATTCTGGTTGGGGTGGGTCTGGCGGATTTGGTGATCCAGCAAAGCGCCTATCGGCAGCTTATGTTATGAACAAACAGACCCCAGCCCTACTGGGTGACGAGCGCGCTGGTCGCTTGATCCAAGCGCTTTATGCTTGTGTGGATGCGCGCAGCGCCTGAAGCTTGGCTTCAGCGTCTAATCGGGCTTGTGGGTCGCCAACATGTAGCCAAGGCCCTTCGAGGAGAAGGCCATACAGACGACCCTTCGGGCTCCATTCGTCAAACCATGTGCGGGCAAGCGATCGCTTGGTAGCGGACTTGCCTTCAAACTTTGCTTTGGTCGTGATTTGTACCCCAGCATAGGCGTAAGGGGCACGCATGGCGTCGCCACGACGCGTTAGTCTGCCTGCGTCATCCATGAAGAAGTCGCCCGGCCCGTCAAATCCGAGAGCTTCATCCAATCGCGCCAGTAGAAGCAGGCCATCCATGCGTTCTGGGTCAAAGGCTTCTGCCATGCGGTTGATCGCTGTGCCATCAAGCCAAATCGCATCCGCATTGCAGGTGAGTAGTGGCCCGTCAGGAAAATGATGCAGCGCGTAAACAAGGCCGCCTTCGGTTTCCAAAGGCTCCGGCAATTTTTCTTCGCGCGAAAAGATCAGGCGGGGGTTGCCTGTGCTGCGAGGCGTTAGATGCGCCACCAATTTGTCGCCAAAATGGTAGCTATTGACCACGGCGGTTCCCACGCCTGCTTCGGCAAGGCGGTCGAGCACATGGTCGACCAAGCAGCGGCCATCGACATCGACTAAGGCTTTAGGGCGATCATCCGTCAGGGGCCGCATGCGTGTGCCAAGACCTGCGGCAAAGACCATGGCATGGCTTGGCATCGCGCTCATCCGGTTTGTGCCTGCGTGAAGGCCTCAAGGGGGACATAGCGCTCTACCCAGCCTTGCAGGGCTTTCAAGCGCGGGTGGGTTAGGACTTGGGCCAAGTGCCCCGCTTCACGCGGCATGAATTGGCGATAGCGCTGTTTGCCATCGCGCCCAACCAGTCGCGAGAAGATGCCTAGAATGCGCAGCGCGTTAATCGCGCCCTGAATGGCCAGCTCTTCATCAAAAGGTGCCCGCCCAGATCCAGTCGCGTCCAAATAAGCGCGAATGGTGGCTTCATAGGCCTCAGCGCTTACGTCCCGTCGCGCATCATGGAGCAGCATGGCAAAGTCCCAGGCGCGATAGCCATGTACGGCATCTTGGAAGTCGAGCAGGCCAACTCGGGCAATGCCTTTGCGCTCGGGCAGCCAGAGGATGTTTTCAGCGTGATAGTCGCGCAATGTGAAAGCGCGCGCATGGGTCAGGATTTCGCCAATCAAGGTGTCGCGAATGTCAGCCCATTGGGCACGGGCGTCGGCGCTAAATCCATCAAGGCCCAAGAAGCGCGGCGTCCAGTCGACAAACAGGTTGGCATTTTCGCGAAGCGCAATCGCGTCAAAATCAAGTATGGGCCAAGGACCCATGGGCGAGGGTAGGCTCGGTGGAATGGGGGTCTGATGGAGGGCCGCCAGTGCTTCACCAGCCACATGATAAAGCTCGACCTCGTCCGCACGACCTTCGGCGATGACCCGCGCATAAAGATCGTCGCCCAAATCCTCAACGACGGCAACGCCAACAGGGGCATTCACTGCCAAGGTGTCGGGGGCAGAGAACCCGTGGCTGCGCAAATGATTGCCGACGGCGACAAAAGCCTCTACCCGGGAGGCGGCTAAGCGCGACAACGCGTTCCAGCCCAAGGCTTTGCGGCTCACTTCATCCGCGCCGGGAGGGCAGGGCCCATCTTCATTGCCCGGCGGCGCTTTCATCAAAATGGCGGTGCGGCCATCATGGCTCAATCGCTCATAGGAACGGGTTGATGCATCTTGGTCAAATTTTTGCCGAACTGCTTGACCAAAGCCTGCCTCATGCAAAGCTGAAGCAATCGCCGCCTCAAATCGGGTGGCCTCAAGCGTAGAAGTGTTAGAAGTCATGCAGGCGAGATTTCCAGTTCGTCGTCGGTAAGGCCGAGACATGGGCGCGACGATGGTCGCCCATAATGATGATGTGGATATCGAGACTTCTGGGTGACAGATGAAGCCCCGCTTTATCTGGCCATTCAACCAAGCTGATGACCTCGTCAAGCTCTTCCCAGCCCAATTCCCAGACGTCTTCGGGGTCTTCGAGGCGATAGAGGTCGAAATGTAGCAGTTCAGGCGCGTCTGGTTGCTCGTCGGGATCAGGTTGATAACGCTGAACCAAAGTAAACGTCGGGCTTGGAACCTCGGTGTCGCTGCCGAGATAGGCAGAGATCAACCCGCGTGCGAGAGAGGTTTTGCCAGCCCCTAAATCGCCCCGCAGTGCCAAGCAATCGCCAGCTTGTACTACTTTGGCCAAGCGCGCGCCCAAGTCGCGTGTATCGCGATCGGTTGCAAGGTCGAGTGAAAGCAACAAGTCCATCATCAATTTGTCGTTAGAAGAGGTTGGCGGCGCGGTCAAAACTACTCGCTGTTGAAAGCAAGCTAGACTAGGTTTGTTTGCATGTTTTCTTGGCCCAGCCTATTCCTTCTCGCAAGCCCAGCTGCGGCTTTACCACCGCAATCAAGTGTCGGAGCATCGGTGCCTAGGGCCGAGACAGGATCTGACGTCATTGTTGTGAGGGCAGAGCGTCTCCCGTCAGATCGCTCTATGTCCGCGCAGATCAGCCTTGACCAAGCGGCTCTCGGGTCCAGTATCGGTTCGCGCTTGGACGAAGCGTTAAGAATAGCACCCGGTGCGAGCCTCTTTCGGCGCACGTCAAGCGGACCTGCGAATGGCACCATTCAAGGCCTATCCCTGCGTCCGATTGCACCCAATGGAGCAGGGCGTGCTTTGGTCAGCCTAGACGGTGTGCCACAGAATGATCCGTTTGGAAGCTGGGTATTTTGGGTGCGGCATGATCCTATGTTTTTGGAGCGTGTTGATGTTCGTCGAGGGGCGGCGGGGGCAGGCTTTGGGCCTCTAGCCCTAACTGGAGCGCTTGATTTGGTTGAGGTGCGCGGTGGGCCTGCGCGGCTGCGGGTGTCTGCTGGGGGGCAGGGTGGGGTGCAGCTGGTCGCTCGCGGTTCTGTTGCCGCTCAAAGCGGCACGTTCACAGCGATGGCTTCTTATGAGAGCAATGATGGCGCGATCCCGGTTAGCCCGTCGAAACGTGGCACTGTCGATCTGCCAGCCAATTTCACAGCCTCTACTCTGACTTTGGTTAGTGAAATTCCTGCTGACAATGGACAATGGTCGTTTCGGGCTTCCGGATTCAAAGAAGAAAAAGGGGCTGGTACACTTGGGGCGAGCAGCGCTGCGCAAGGTGCGGATATAAGC
>JBEAVQ010000093.1:0-9730 GCA_041160865.1 Pseudomonadota bacterium
ATCGATGGCAAGGTCATTATAGGTCGGCAAAGCGACACCGGCAGCCGTGAAGTCAGCGGCGCGGGCGCGATATTGGGTCAAGCGCCGCTTCTTATCGCGCGTGGTGTACAAGCCACCGACCTTTAGAGTCGCTTCAGAACCAAACAGGCTTATGTCACGGCTTGCATCGAACTTACCCGTCCAAGCCGCTGTCAGGTCACCGCCCTCGGCATCTACGATATCGATGAATAGCATCGGGAAGGCCTCGACGCTGCTGACCGCGGGTCCTTTTGAGCGGGTCGTGCCTGTCACAATCGTATTGAATAGGCGCACCGTATTATTGGTCACATCCGTGAAGTCATAATCGACAGTTGGTCGCGAGGTGACGGTGGAGGGACTCTCGAATGACGGTGTCCCGGTTAAGTCTTGGCCATCCTCGGTCTCTGTGAAATTCAAACGCCAATCGACGTCCCAGCCAAACCGCGCATGCTTGCCGCCGATCGTATTGGTGAAGATGTATTCCTTGATATCACCCGTGCGGAAATTCCAGTTCATCCGGGCGCCATAGACGGTGCCTTTGTTCGGCAAGTTGCCGGTACAAATGTCATTGGCGGCACTGGTTACGATCGTAGTCACAGTCCCAGTGCAGGCGGTATTGGGAGTATTTGTTGCGCCGTTGTCAAACCGGAAAATGTAATTGTTGCGCAGCTCAATATCGGTAAACTGACTGTATACGGATTGAACGAACAAGGTATCTTGCTCAGTTGGTCGCCAGTCGGCGCGGACCGAGCCGGAAATATTGCCGCGGGTCAAACGGTAGGGCTTGTTCTCATGTTCGCGGGCCCAACGGCGGGTCTCGGAACCTGGACGACGATCAATTCCAGACGTCGCGCTACCAGGCCTCAGATAGGGGTCGGTCTCCCAGTTATCGGTGACCATTTCACGCTCATAGAAGGACACTTGCCCCAAAAGGCCCAGCTTACCGTCGAAGAAGCGGTCCGCCACTACTAATGACGCATCAATTTCGCGGCCGCCGCCCAACTCAACTTGGCCAAGCGAAAGACCACCAATAATCCGGCGTCCGCGATAGTCAAAGGCAGAGCGGGTACGAATGTTAATGTTGCCAGCGACTGTATCGCCCGACATATCAGGTGTGATGGCCTTGTTGACCGAAACTTGGCTGGCGATTGCGGTAGGTATGTTGTCAAAGCGCGTGTCGCGCCCCTCTGGGGACACAACGCTCATACCGTCAATCGAATACGTCACCCAGCGACGGGGCTGGCCGCGCAAATTCACATAGCGGCTTTGGCCTTGATCCTTCTCGACGGCGACGCCGGGCAGACGGCTTACAGCATCGGCAATATTTTGGTCGGCCAAGCGACCGGCCTCATCGGCAGATAGGACGCTGACAAGAGCAGGCGCGTTGCGCTGGACTTGCAGTGCGGCACGGTCGGACTCAAAGATTGGGCGAGCACCACGCACGACGATGGTTTCAGCGGCCTTTTCTTCCGCTGTTGCAGCAGTTGCGGTCGCCGCCGATTGAGCGGTCGCTGCAGTCGCTGCAAGTAATGCAAATGAGCCAACTGCGCCCATGAGGGCAGCGCGTGTAAACTTGGTGGTCATTGGAATCCCCTTTCGCAGGTGCAACACACCTGTTCCAAGGGCCGCGATACTGTTTGGAGGTGACAGATCGAAGTCTAATGGGATTCAGTTTTGTGAAATAATGCTTACACTTTTGTGAACTCCTCGGCCGAAGAGCTCGCGGGCGAGGCCGGTATCTCCCATCTGGAACTTGACCTAATCAATTGGCGGCCGGGCTGGTACAATCATCCCGCGGAGGAGCCTGAGGCTTTTGTCGCCGATGTAGATCAAGCCCGTCAGTCGTTGGTTGCCTTAACGCGCGCACGTTCTGCCGCTTGAGCTAAGAGGATCAGGGCTGACAAGGCACCCGAGCCCTCGCGATCGGTTTGTTGGGCGTTGGCTTGGCCAGTAGAGCGCGCAAGCGTAAGGTCCAAGCGCGGACAATAGACAGCCGCGGTGCCCCAATAGCCCCCATGGCCCCAACACAATTCTCCGTGCAATTTCGTCGGGTATAGCCCGAGCCCATAGCCTTCGCCTTTTGGATCTGGCCCAGGCGTTTGCATCAACATGCGGGTAGCAACCGGATTGGCAAACACCTCCCCCAGCACCACAGCGCGCGTAGCACGGCCCAGATCATCCATGCTCATCACAAGGCCACCACCACCATATTGATCGTAGGACACATCAATGTCGGAATCTTTGATCGCACCGCGATATTGCGCGACCCGGCGCGTGCCTGCGGGCTCTGGCTCCATCGCCTCCCAATAGGTTTCATCCGCGCCAATCTTTGGCCAAGCCAACATTTTGCGCGCCGCCACACCAATCGTCGGCGATCCTGTTGCTTGTTTGATGATGTCTGCCGCGATCAAATAATTGGTATCGGCATAGTTAAAGTTCTCACCCACGCCCTCTTTGCGGCCGAAAGTTACGGCAAACCAGATCTCGGTCTCTGCGGTCCAGTGGGCGGATAGGCCATAAGCGTTGGGCACCAACGCCAAGACTTCAAACAAGGGCACTTGAAAATAATCGGGGATGCCTGACGTATGGTTCAGAAGTTGGCGCATACTGATAGTATCAATCTGATAACCATTCTTTTCCATCATCGCCTTGACCTTAGGGGACAGCGCCGGGCCAATTGGGCCATCCAATTGAACCTTTCCCGCCTCAACCAGTTGGAGAGCCATGGCGGCCACGAAGGTCTTGGTGTTGGAAGCCACCCGCACGTCATCGTTTGAACGCAGGTCATCGCCGGATGCAAAGGCCTGATCTAGACCAAGACTAGGCGCACGAACATAAAGCAACTGACCCGGACTATTGGCATTGGCCTTTGTCTCGCGATTGAGTTCGGCTTGAATAGACGAAGCAAGGTCCAAGCCCTGATCTCCGAGCTTCCACGTCACGTCCGTCCAGCCTGCGCGCTGATTGCCCTGCCAACTCGACCAGCCAATCGCCAAGGCCAAAGCAAGCCCGACGGCCAAAAAGGCGCGAAGAGCATAGGTTCCAAACTGTCTCATATTCATTCCTTGTTTGGTCGGACTTCGTTTGAAATGTGCCCGCATCAAAAGGCCAACGGCCCGCCACAAGGGCGGGCCGCGTTCAATTTTGTCCTTTTTCGACTGGTTTACATCTTCCAGACCAGATTGATCGCATAGCGGCGACCAATGATGTCATACTGGTTTGGCAGTGTATTAGCGTCTTGCTGTGCCGAGCCCAAAATCGGTGGCTCTTTATCAAACAGATTGTTGATGGTGCCGCCAATGCGCAGATTGTTGTTGATCTTGTACGAGAAGCCCAAGTCGAAATAGTCCCAAGCGTCAATGTGCTGGACATTGTTGTTGTTGGCCGCCACGTTGCGCCACTGCGGTTCCGGCACACGCTTAATCAAGGCATCGACTTGACCTTGGTAACGCCAAGCACCGCGAATGGTCAAAGGACCGTCCATCCATGCCACCGCAAGGTTCGAGCGGAAGGCCGGGATGGCGCGGATACCCGTACCGGAATCAGAACAGGCACCACCGCCAAAGTCCCCAGCGCAGTCAAACAGATTGTCGGATGGGAACAAGAGGCGGACGAAGCTGTCGACCGTACCGCCTTGGAAGGTGATGTTGATCCTGTCGCCCGGCAAAGCTTCTGGCAGTTTGGCATTGTAGTAGATCGAGAAGTCGACCCCAGAGGTCTTGAGCAAGGTCAAGTTGGTATCGCGCTGGTCGAACTTCACCACTCGACCATTGGCGTCACGGGTGATCTTCTTACAAAGCGCGCTATTAGGGTCTTGCAGCACCAAATAGCAACTATCCATCAATTGGATTGGGTTGATCGTGCCGATCGCGTCATCAATCTGTATGTTGTAATAATCAACCACCACTGAGAGACCTGGGATGAATTGTGGTGTGAACACAAAGCCATAGGTGAAGGTCTCCCCGGATTCGGGCTTGATCGCATCTCCACCGCCTTGAACCGCAACCGCATTGTCGATCAGCGGCAACGCGGTCCCAACAACCGGGATATAACCCGGGGTCGAGGGTGCGCCGAGTGCAGTACATAAAGCCGTTGGCACGTTGAAGCGGACAGGATCGGAGCAATAGTCCGTTGGGCGACCAGTTCCGACAATCGGCGCTTCCACAGCTGCACCGAAGAATTCACCAATGTTTGGACCACGCACTACCGTTTGCTTTGAACCGCGCAAGCGGATGGTGTCATTCACCGCCCAGTTCACACCGAGCTTCCAGGTGTCATAGTCGCCAGATCGGGAATGGTCGCTCCACCGGCCAGCAGCTTCCAAGTCGAACTGCTTGAAGTAAGGCTTGTCGGCCAAAACGGGCAGCCGCAACTCACCATAATATTCGGTCAATTCAAAGTCAGCGACCAAGTTCGCGCGCGCACCCTGACCATGCAGTGTGTCGCGGGTGAAAGCGCGTGGCCCGAAGATCGAGTTACCAAACTCTTCGCGACGTTCCGCACCCAAAGCCCAGCCGACAGGGCCGCCAGGCAAGCTGAAGAAGCCTGTTGTATCGCCGGAAATGTTCAACGACAAAATATCTTGATGACGGCTGCGCTTGTTGAACAATTCGCTGGTGTCGCCATTAACCCAAGCCACTGCAGCAGCGCTGGCGGCAGAAGGGCCAAACAGGTTGTAAGGCACGCAGCCATTGGCCGGATTGACGCAAACCGCTTGGCCGCCGGCGCTGGTAACGTTGGTTGCTTGCTGGAAGCGGCTCCACGAGCCCCAACCGATACGTTGCACTTCTTCGATGCTCTTGCCTGTCACATAAGACAGGTCGTATTTGATATTGTCGGTCAGCTCGCCGCGGACGCCGACAACCACTTGGTGGCTGGTCCGTTCTGTCTCATCAATGAGAGGTCCCAGCTCCAATAATGTCTTGGCAACGCGGAAGCGAGCCGCATCGGTGCCTGGGCCTGTGCCGGCTGCATTCAAATTGAACAGTGAAGTACCGCCAGCTGGATTTAGAATCGACAGGATCTGAGGGGTCAAGAATGGGTTGGTCCGTTGGATCAACACATCACCTTGCGTGACGATATTGGCGCCACCCGACACTGCAGGCAACACACCTGCGGTGTTGCCGTTTGTGCGCACGGGAACCTGCTGACTGGTGTTATTGATCAGCGAATAGGTACCGCGGCCATAGAATTCAGCCCATTTGGCCAGCTTGAATGTACCAAAAATGGCCGCATTGGTGCGGTCATTTGGGTTCTGGAAGGCTTCAAATTGCGAGAAGGCTTGCGTACCAGCTGTGGTGCCCAAGGTGCCATCAGCGGCATAGGCGAATGTTGGGGCAGCAGTCCCAGCAGGGGCGGCAGTAGCGCTGGCCCAACGCGTGAACGCGCCGCCTGCGGTCGGGAAAGTTTGGATGAACTGACCTGCGTCATTCAACTCAGGGAGAGCCCATGCGCGATCTTCGCGTTTTAGGATGCCTCGGTCGGCATAGCTGGCGTGCAGCACAATATTGCCGCGATCTTCAAAGAAGTTCATCCCGCCTGTGATGCCAATGCTATAGCTCTGCGCATCGCCTTGCTCAGAAGTCCCGCCATTTACGGCGACTTCTAAGCCTTCATAATTGTCGCGCAAAATGTAATTGGTTACGCCAGCAACCGCGTCTGCCCCGTAAACAGCTGCAGCGCCACCTGTCAGGGTTTCAATCCGCGAAATCAAAGCTGAAGGAATGGAATTCACGTCTGCCGAGTTGCGAAAGCCATTTGGCGTAACGCGCTGGCCATTGACCAAAACGAGCGTCCGATTCTGGCCTAAGCCGCGCATATCCAACGTAGAAGCCCCGTGGGATTCCAACAGGGTAGGGTTGGTAGTTGCGCCGTTTGAGGGCAGGAACTGGTTCTGTTGCTTCAAAACCTCATCGATATCTATCAGGCCCGTTGCGCGGATCGCCTCGGAATCGATGACCCGAACTGGAGAAATAGCACGGTTTGCCGCCGTCTGGATACGCGATCCAGTCACAATGATGGTTTCAATCCGGGGGGCTTCGTCTGTCACAGTGGCTGGTGTCTGCGCAAGGGCCAAGCCGGGCGCGCCAGTTAGTAATGCGATGGAACTTGCCGTAACGGCAAGCGTTAGTTTGTGGTTTTTCTTCAACATGTACTCAAATTCCCCCGTTGCTGACAAAAAGGCCCCCGCCGGGGCCGCGTGAAGGCGTATGTCTGGGGTCATGCCAAACTGAGTCAAAACCCAACGCCATTAGGTTGCTTTTGACAGAAAACCCGTCAGTTTCAAATTAAAATGATATATCTAGAGGACAATGTTGTTCACAAGAGCGTTAATGCCAACCAGTACCCACCCACGGAAGGTGGGCGCGAAATCTTACTTGCTACCGGCTTCCTTATGCAGATTGGGCGCGTGGTGCCCGCCACATCATTTGCAGAGGCGGTGCTTTTTGCTCGCCCCGATCTTTGCCACAAGCGAAGTATCCCTGTGACTCAAAACCATGAGATCGGTAGAAGCCCTCGTTAACTGGATTGGAATTCTCCAGATAAACCGACGTTCCAGTCCGATCACATTCTGCCAATACCGGGGCAAGCAAGGCCTTGCCAATGCCTTTACCGCGACTTGCTAGACGCGTGCCCAAGGTAAAGAGGTAAAGATGCGGCTCTCTGGGGTGATGGGCCTGCATGCGAGCCCCAGCCTCCAAAGCACGGCCGACGGCGCCAGGTGACCCGGTCGCAATCAAGGCCCAAGCGATCTGCACAGTTGCTGAAAGAGAGATTTCTGACGGTGCCCCCCAAGGCAGCCACATCGCCGCACCACCATCCCCAATCAGATGGCAAAGGCCATGCTTAAGATAATGCGTCCGCGCCAAAATTGGAAAGGCGGCATCTAAGGTCTTTGATGTTCCGAATATCCAGCGATTGACTGGGTCTTCATAAAAGGCTTCAGCCGTGATTGCGCCTAATTGCTTCCAATCTGCGGTCCCTGCCCGTTTCATACCTTCTGGTAGATCCAAGTCCATTGCGTTGCCCTGCCTGTCGTTTTTCCGGCACTCAGGCCCGACCAGAGCTTCAAGTCAACATTCAACGACATTAACCGCAAGGCCACCTAGACTGGTCTCCTTATATTTTGATGACATATCTAATCCGGTTTGTCGCATGGTCTCGATCACCTGATCCAAGGTGACGCGCGCTGGTTGATCTGTCTGCAGCGCTAGACGAGCAGCGTTGGCAGCTTTCACGGCTGCAAGCGCATTGCGCTCAATGCAAGGAATTTGCACCAACCCGCCGACCGGGTCACAAGTAAGGCCCAGATTATGCTCCATCCCGATCTCAGCGGCATTGGCCACTTGCGATGGACTCCCACCCCAGACAGCCGCGAGCCCGCCGGCGGCCATCGAGCAAGCTACCCCCACTTCGCCCTGACAGCCCATTTCCGCACCAGAAATAGACGCACGCTGTTTATAGAGAATGCCAATGGCCGCAGCCGTCAAAAGATAGGTGTGGACTGTCGACGGCGGGGCCTTCGCATCCAGCAAGTAAAAGCGCAAGATAGCTGGAATAATACCCGCCGCGCCATTGGTTGGGGCCGTCACCACGCGGCCACCCGCAGCGTTTTCTTCATTCACCGCCATGGCATAGACATTGAGCCAGTCGAATAAGGCTTCCCGCTCGTTCGACAGTGGCGACCCTGTCAGCTTCTCATAAAGATCAGGTGCTCGGCGGCGCACCTGCAGGCCCCCTGGCAAGATGCCCTTTTGCACCAAGCCGCGCGCAATGCAGGCTGCCATAGCTTCGGCAATCGCGTCTAGGGCGGATAGAGTCTCGTTACGGTCGCGCTTGATATCTTCACAGGCAAGCAGAACCTCCGCGACCGATAGGCCATGTGCTTGGCACAAATCCAAAAGCTGCGCTGCAGAGGTAAAGGCAAACGGGCCTTCTGGGCCACCTCCGACGAGATCATTTTCCAAAGGGGTCTCTAACTGCCGTTGGCTGGCGATGAAGCCGCCGCCAGTGGAGTAATAGGTTTGATCGGCCAGCACGCGCCCCGCTGCATCAACCGCTAACAAAGTCATACCATTTGGGTGGAGTTTTGGCGGCGTTTCGTAGTCGAAGATCAAATCCACTGCAGGATCAAACGCGATAGTTTGGCCTGATTGGAGACACAATGCGGATGTCGCCAACAATTTTTTGAGGGCCGCTTCGGCTTCTTCTGGGTCGGTCGTCTCGGGCTTGAAGCCCAGAAGCCCCAGATAAACCGCTTCTGGTGTCCGGTGTCCGGCACCGGTAAAGGCGAGCGAACCTTGCAAAGAAACGGATAGTCTCGCGACGCGGGCTAGAAGACCTGCCCGAGCCAGATCCGTCATAAAGCGGGCGGCGATCCGCATAGGCCCTACGGTATGCGAACTCGAAGGGCCGATGCCGATGCGGAAAATATCTAGTGCAGAAATCATCTCTTGGGCCCTTTGTCACACCGGAATATATCAGCATAGCATATGAACCGAACCCCGCCTCGATGCCAAGCGACTTAGCCCCTGCAACGCGCCTGCCGCTGCCCCTTGCAGGCCCGCCACCCGTCCGCTATGAACCCGCCTTCCTGACGGACCGCTTCTCTAAGCAGTCTGAACGTCGTAACGGCGGGCGCGTAGCTCAGCGGGAGAGCACTACGTTGACATCGTAGGGGTCACAGGTTCAATCCCTGTCGCGCCCACCATTAAATCAAAGACTTAGCTGATTTTTTGCTCCGTTTACGGAGCAATTTTGGTTTTGGGTCCGTGTATGGTCCGTGGAAAACAGACAATTTGCGGCAAGCTGTAGCGAGTTGTGGATAGTTTTATGAGCTCCGCCAATACGGAAGTTTCATCGCCATTTATGGAGATTCAAGGCAAGTTCGGGTTCGGCACGCCGCATTTTCATCTAAGTTGCATTGAATAATCCGCATGGGCTGGCACAGAGAACAGCAAACGGCGACAGGATACTTCAGCTAGCCCTTGCACAGCAGCGAGGAGCCAAAGCTTCGTTTGAGTTCTCTGCCTTGCTCCAGACTTTGGCCTTGTTCCACGCGCTGGGAGGTAGGAGTTTGGTTGCCTATTAATCTGGGGAATAGATATGCCTTCTAGCTCGGGATCGGTCACGCGCAATTTGGCGCTGTCCAGTTAAATGCACCCGATCGGGCCAAACAGGCGGCGATGTTGATCAAGCCAGACCTTCCAAATCAGCAATGCTTTCCCAATGGGGAAATCATCGCCGCACTAGCCAAACAGACAACCAAAAATGACCCGCTCGAAAAGCCACAGCGACGACTTACATGCCACGACACACTGCAAGTCATAGGCCCTTCAAGATGACTTACGAAAACACCAATTAAAACATAGCGGATCGTGTCCCACAGCGTGGTGTAACAGCTTAGCCATGATGTAGCCGGTTTAGGGCTGTGCTGGTCATGATCAGGGGACTGCGCTGAGCATGACGATGGGATCATTGCTTAAAGGGGCGAGGGTTTCAAGTGTCATGTAGCGTCCTCGCTGCACAGCCCATTCATCTGATTGTTCCATGATGATGGCTCCTATGAGGCGGGTGATGGCGGCTTCATTGGGGAGCGAGGCAAGCCTGCCACTGGTCCGAGGGCATGCCGAGCGCCGACAACATTGGTACGGCGCTTGATTTCACCATTGAGGCGCTCGATGGGATTGGTGGAGTGCAGTTTGGCGCGGTG
>JBEAVQ010000094.1:0-9574 GCA_041160865.1 Pseudomonadota bacterium
ACCATCAAATACTTTTTGAATTACAGCTCGAGGCATCTACAAAATATCTCCATCAATTATTTCAAAAGGTTGATGTCTTTATTTTTGATTGCGATGGTGTCATTTGGAGAGTGAGTCTATTCTGGTATCACATCACTGTTTTCCATCGTTACGTGGATTTCATTACCACTTGAGCCTCTTTTTGGTCACTTTTGATCGCAGTTTGGTACAGGTTGAAGGGCCTATGATTGGGGGGTCGAGAAACCGGCCAGAGCAGGGTATAGAGCTTGTATGAATGACCGAGTCCCGCCTCATGATGACCTCAAGTCTGAGACAGCGACTCCAAACGTTAACAAAGTTAACCATCTGAGTCGTAAAACTTATCTCCGTGGAACCTCACGCTTTTGGGGCCTAGGAATCATCGGAATCGCTTCAGCTGCGAGTTTGGGTTGGATCTGGCGAACCGATCTAGCGGAATCGGGCGTTCAGTCCTTTTTGCGTCAACGTGGAATCGAAGGTGGAATTTCGTTCACAAAATTGTCAGTGAATCAGGCAACGGTCCGGGATTTACGATTAGGCCCTGCGGCAGCGCCAACTTTACTTCTACCGATGGCGACATTGAGCTGGCACGTCGATGTCCGAAGCGGCCGTCTGGTCATTGATCGCCTAGAAGCGCATGGTGCCCAACTCCATATTGGCATGACCAAGGCTGGTGAGCCCGACTTTGGTGCCCTTAAGCCCTTCTTGATCCCCTCAGACAAGCCAAGCCAAGTTCGCCTCGCCGATGTGGTGGTTCACGATACCCTATTGAGCTTTGACAGCCCCATAGGCAGAGGCCAAGCGCGCATTCAAGCCAAAGGCGGCGACCATCAGGGTTGGCGGGCTCAGATGCTGGTCAATCCGCCTAAAGAAGTTTCCGCCGTCCCTGGCGATCGCCCGCTAGCCTTTGGGCTCGCTCTTATACCCGGGCGAAAAGACAAGGACGGCCAGCAGAGTCCAACCCAGATTGGCTTGGCGCTTCACCCTGACGGTCAAAGCTATCGCTGGGGTGCCTTGCAAGTCGATCGGATCGCAGGGGTGGCACAAGCGCTTGTGGTTCTCGATGGGAAAGGCGGCACGCGGGTGGAAACGCGCGCGATTTCGCTTAAGGCTCAAAAAGCGCGCCTGCAAACCTCTGAGCTAGAATCCCCTTTGTTACGAGGTGGGACCGGCCAATGGCAGCATCAAGTCTCGGGAAGTCGCCCGTGGTCCGAGACGGGATTTGGCACGTTGATCGGCCGACTTGAGGCCAAGTCCGTTCAAGCGCCCCAAGGCACACTTCAAAATCTTGGCGTCGATTTTTCGACCGCCCGCACGCAAACAGGCCTAACTCGTCTTGATGTGAAAGGCAGCGGCGCAAAACTTCTGACTGCCCCAGCCTCGGGTTGGCAGTCAACCAGCGCTGAGATTTCAGGCTTTGCAGAAGCGGTATTGAAAGATCTGCGGCTGGCTCCAGAGGCGGTTTGGGAAGGCCAAGCCTTGTTGGCTTGGTCGAACTTGGTCGCGCTATCGACCACAATCGCTGATCCTGTGTCCGGCAAAGCCGGGCTAGGTTTTGTCTATGGTCCAAAGCAAGCTGAAGTGCGCCTGAGTGAACCGCTCGACCTTGCCCTGCGCTCGGGCCCCAAGCTGAGCTTTGTGCCCGAACCTAAAAGGCCACCTTTAGTCCGCTTCGACTTAACTAAGTCAGAGCTAGCACCCTTGGAGGCTTTTGGTGCTGGCGATTTTGTCATTCAAGCGCCCAACTCTGGCAGGGGCCAGGGGAGATTGGAAGACTTTAGATGGAACCCGTCTAGCTGGACCTTGGCAGCGCGCAACTTGAGTCTCAGAAACATTCCTATGCCCGGCAGCAGGTCGGGGCTTCTTGTTTCAGGTCAAGTGAACGAGGTGTCTTTGGCAGCCAAGGCGGGCGAAGTCCCAGTTGGCGCTGGACGTGGCACCGTCGAAATTGCCGCCCAAGCAGGTGCTGCAGGCCTCGGCCTCGGAATTGGACGGGCGAAGCTTACCGGTCAGGTCCGTGGCGATGGGCGAACCTTGCTGGCGACCCTTGCTGGGCCGGTTGAAGGCTTTGGCAAGAACGGTCCCGGCGCGAGGCAAGGCCGATTGGCGCTTGATGCCAAAGCGACCCGAGCGAACGCGATCTGGACCATTGATCTAGATGGCCAAGTGGGCGTGGAAGGGTTTCGCTCACACGACTTAAATGTGCTTGACCTGACCGGGCGACTAAAGGGCCGGGCGCGCGTGGGGGCTTTGCTAAACGTCACACGCTCAAAGCAAGGCGTGGTTGGGCCAAGTTTGGCGAACCTTGCCAACTGGGATGCTAATCTGACCTTTGATGGATCTGTAGACCGTCTGACCGCCCAAGGATTTGGCGTGCGCGCTGGGGTTCTCAATATGCCCATCAGCGCGCGCGGAGACGGCCGATCTGTTGACGCGAGCGGACAGGCTTCCCTTTTTGCTCCAACTGTAGCCCTTGATGAAACCTATATAGAGGGCGTACGGGCCGAATTGCCGTTCCGGTTTAGCGCTAGCCAAGGCCAAGCGCCTGCTTGGCAGGCCAATGCTTCTATCAGTGCCATCGCTGCTTCCCTGACCTCTGGCGACAGCTTTGTTGAGGGATTGCGGGTCCGTGGGCCAGTGCAAGCGACACCGGCCGACGACGGGTTGGGGATATTGGTTCGGGGCGACACCTGTTTGTCAGTTTCTGCTGAGCAAGGCCGCTTTCCAGGCGACGCCACCGTCGGGCCCGTCAAAGCAAGCTTTTGCCCAGATCGGCTCGAACGCTTTGCCAGCCTAACCGGCAACGGCTTCATCCTTTTTGCCGATGCTAGATTTGAGCCCTTAGAATTACGACTGGGGGCTCTAGAAGATGGCAGGTCTCTGCGTCTGGGTGCCATCCGTGGCGATTTTAAACCTTCAGCCACAGGCGGCTGGCAATTGGATCTGACGTCGAAAGAAGTTGGCTACACGTTCAAGCTGCCCGATGGCGGGTTTGCAGAGCTTAATGCACAAGACTCGTCGCTACGCCTAACCCCGGACAGCAGCGGTATGACCTTACGGGGGCAATTGGCCGGATTGCGTGCCAAGGGTCTCCCTGTCGAGATTTCAGGCACCGCGACTGCCGATCTCCAAGCACGACGCACCGGTCTTGTGGGCACCCTTGCATTTGAAAACCTGCTCGTAAGGGATGTACCAACCTATCTTCCGGCATTAGATGAGAACGGCCAGCAGATAGAGCGCCCTGCCCGCTTTGGCATGCTGTCGCTAACCGGAGAAGGCATTATCAATGGCAGCCAAATCGATATTCAAAGTGACATTAGCTTAGCTGATTCCGGTGCTTTTTTGGCGCGCGCGATCCTGAACCACAATGCGGAAACTGGCCTTGGTCGCTTGGACGCATTGGCAGAGACGATCTCTTTTGGCCAAATGCCCAAGGATTCGTCTGGCACGTTTAAACAGTGGAACCGGCCACTCGATGCCGACGACATTGTTCCCGCACTGCAAGGGGTAATCTTGGATGTGGTCGGCGATGTCTCTGGAACCGCCTCCATGGCTTGGGGGCCAAATCAGGCGACTGTTTCAGACGCCAAATTGTCAACGGAAAATCTCGACTTCCTGACCATGCTTGGCCAAGTGACGAATTTGACCGGTGACTTTTGGCTCGACGATTTGTTGAAAGTGCGTTCAGCCGGCCAGCAAGGCTTTACCGTTGCGCAGTTTGATCCGGGTATACCGATCAAAGATCTCAATGTAGTCTTCGCTTTGCCCGGCGATAACACCTTGCAGTTAACCGATGCCAGTTGGCCATTTGCCGATGGCAAATTATCTGTCCGTCCCGCAAGCTGGACTTTCCGCGACGGCGACCAATCCTTTGCAGTCGATGTTGAAGATGTAGACCTCTCCGAGTTTTTGGGACTAACGAAAATCCCGAACCTGCAGATTGACGGCAAAGTGTCTGGCGTGTTCCCGATTGAAGCCCGTAACGGCAGTATCGAGATCGTTGGCGGAAGACTTCAGGCCCGAGATGGCGGGGGCAAAATTCGCTACACAGGCCCGATCCCTGGCTCTGACCCCAAAAAGCCGGCCAAGAAGCTACCTTGGTATCAAAGATGGTTTGCCCCCAAGCAACCAACCCCCGCAGAAATCGCGGCGCAAGCCCTTACGGGCATTGAATATAAGATAGATGTAATCACCGTTGACGGCCGCATTACGGGCGACCTGACGTTAGGTGTTGTTCTAGTCGGTGCCAATCCGCAGGTCCTGTCTGGCGTGCCAATCAAGCTAAATGTGAAAGCGACTCTGCCCGTTGGCCAAATGACCGATATGGCCACCCGCTTTTTCGAGTCCGCAACGAACGCAGATATGCTCAAGGAATTAGATAAGCTTGACCGGTCGCGTAACGGCCAGGGCATCATTCCCACTCTAGAAGAAGACGAGGCCGCCCAAGCCCAAAATTCCAAGCCTTAATCTGGCAAGGAGATCCCGCCCAATACAGGCTTGACCTTCCCGTAAGGCTTGGCCAAGACGTTGGCGAAGCAAGAACAATCGATGGAGCATCGGCAATGACCTTACCAACAGCATTTCAAGGACGACTGCGCCTGCCCATCGTCGCCGCGCCCATGTTTTTGGTGTCCGGCCCTGAATTAGTCACGGCCTGCTGCAAGGCTGGCATCTTGGGAACATTTCCTGCCCTCAACCAGCGCACAAGTGAAGGCTATGCTGAGTGGTTGGATATTATCCAAGCCGCTTTGACGCCACAAGATGCGCCGTTTGGTGTGAATTTGATCGTGCACAAGACCAATCCGCGCTTGGCTGCAGACGTCAAAATCTCGCACGACAAGAAAATCCCGCTGGCAATTACGTCGCTAGGTGCCGTGAAAGATGTTGTCCAAGCCATCCATGACGGCGGCGGTTTGGTCTTCCATGATGTCACTAATATGAAGCATGCCGAAAAGGCGATGGAGGCCGGTGTCGACGGCCTGATCCCAGTTTGTGCAGGGGCTGGTGGTCATGCGGGCACCTTATCGCCCTTCGCGCTTGTCACAGAATTACGTGCAGCCTTTCCAAACACCTGCATTGCCCTGTCTGGCGTGATGTCGACCGGCCGGCATGTTGCGACCGCCCGGATGCTGGGCGCAGACTTGGCCTATATGGGCACCCGCTTCATCGCGACCGACGAAAGCCGTGGCCAAGATGACTATAAGCAAATGATCGAGGACAGCGACGCTGCGGACATTATCTATACGCCGAAGATCAGCGGCATTCCGGCCAATTTCCTCATACCCTCGCTCCTCCAGAATGGTCTCGACCCGGTGACCATGGAGCCTAAGACCGATATCGATATGGGCGAAGAACTCAATGCCGGCAAAGCTTGGTCTACCATATGGTCAGCCGGGCAAGGCGTCGGGTCGATCCACGACACCTTGCCAGTCAAGGATCTGATCGACCGTCTTGAAACCGAATATCGGGCCGCACTTGGCGAAGCAAAGGGATTTTAAGCTATGGCTAGTTTTGCCGACAAAGTCGCGATCATCACAGGTTCTGCCACTGGGCTTGGGGCATCGACCGCGCTGAAGCTGTCGGCCTCTGGCGCGCGGATCATTCTCAATTACTCTAAGAGCCAAGCCGAATGTGAAGCCACGGCGCAAGCTTGTTTGGCCGCGGGTGCCCAAGATGTGCGGGTCGTCCAAGGCAATGTTGCGCATGACGAAGATTGCCGCAAGATTGCTGTGGCGGCCGAGGACTGGGGCCAAGTCGATATTTTGGTCAATAATGCCGGCACAACCAAGCACGCACCCAATCACGCTGATATGGATGCTTTGGAGGCCGAAGACTTCCTTCATCTCTATCAAGTCAACACGGTCGGCCCGTTTATGATGGTGCGGGCCGCAAAGCCCTTATTGCACGCGGCCTATACCAAAAGCCAAATTGCCAGCTCTGTGGTCATGATCTCGTCCATAGCAGGCGTGATCGGGATTGGATCTTCGGTGGCCTATGCAGCAACCAAGGGGGCCCTCAACACCATGACGAAATCCCTCGCCCGGGCTTTGGCCCCAGCGATTCGGGTCAATTCCGTCTGTCCAGGCTTTATTGATACACGCTGGTTCACCGATGCATTCGGTGAAGATACCACCGCCAAAATTCGGGAAAACGTGAAAAAACAAGTCCCTTTGCAAGTTGCGTCGGGTCCAGATGATATTGCTGACACCGTTGCTTTCTTCTGCTCCACCGCATCGCGGCACATCACGGGTGAGACCCTCCTCGTCGACGCTGGACTGCATCTCGGTGCGAGTATCCGTGCACCAACATAAATTACCGCACGCTTATTAGTCATTTTTTGATGTTTTATGCTTAAAGAAGTTGCATGACGCGGCTGATCGCGTCCGCCATGCGTCCAGTGCGATTGCAAACGAGGTGTTGCGCTGATGTCATAGCGGTGAAGCTCAAACTTCGCCACACAGGCGAATCTACATTACAAGGGGCCGCACCTTCCGCGGCTTCCACAGGGGACTAACATGAAACTTAAAGCACTCCTTTTGGCAACCGCCTTGGTTTGTGGCGCTCCCGCCGTCGCTTCCGCTCAAGAAACCACCACTTCGGTGAACGTTGGTGTGGCTTCTAGCTACCAGTTCCGTGGTGTGAACCAAAACATCGACGACACCGGCCAAGTTTTCGGAGGCGTGGATCTGTCAGCTGGTGCCTTCTATGTCGGCACTTGGATCTCGAACGTAGACTTTGGCACCAAAGCTAATCTGGAAGTCGACCTCTATGCTGGCTACAAGCCAAAAGTTGGCCCTGTCACTTTGGACATCGGCGTTTTGGCCTACACCTATCCACAAGAAAGCAATTTGCTGATCTATGAGGGCAAGTTCGCAGGTACCATCGCAACCGAGTCTGGAGTTTCGTTGACCGGTTCGGTCTTCTATTCCCCAGAATACGGCAAAGACGGCCCTTCTTACTGGTATTATGAAGCTGCTGTGTCGGCTCCAATTCCAGGTGCCAATGTTGGCCCATTCTCATTGTCAGCTAACGCTTCAGTTGGTAGCCTGAGCGCTGAAACCAACGCCGTTTTGCCAGACTACACCAACTGGAAAGTCGGTCTGACTGCTGCAACCGAAAGCGGCTGGGCTGTAGACGTGTTCTACACCGACACAGACGTTGACAATAACAACCTTTACGAAGGTAAGGGCGTTGTTCAGTTGAAGCGCACCTTCTAAAATCGACTTCTAAAGTCAAAAAGAAGGGCCGTAAGCACAAGCTTACGGCCCTTTTTTTGTCGACTCTAGTCCTTGTCGCTCGCCGCTTCTGGCGTAATTCGGATGGCTAGAATCTGATTGCGATGCTTGCGGAGAATCTGGAAGCGATAGCCGTGGAAGGCAAAGCGCTGGCCGGGGTCTGGGATGGCTTGGGCTTCGTGGATCACAAGCCCTGCGATCGTCACCGCCTCTTCATCCGGCAAATCCCAGTCCATCGCGCGATTGAGGTCACGAATAGGCACAGCCCCATCAACATTGACCGAGCCATCGGGTTGGGGTCGAACGCCTTGAATCGCGATGTCATGCTCATCCACAATATCGCCGACGATCTCCTCTAAGATGTCCTCCAAGGTCACCAGGCCTTGCAGCGCACCATATTCATCAACCACACAAGCTACATGGCTGCGGCGCTTGAGGAACTCCTCCAATTGTTCTTTCAAAGTCGTGGTGTCAGGGACAAACCAAGGCGGCCGGATGATCGCTTTGAGGTCAATCGCATCTAAATCGCCTTGCGCATCTGCAATGGCCTGCAGCAGGTCCTTGGCATGCAAAATGCCGACGATATTTTCTTGATCCCCTTCATAGAGGGGGAGGCGCGAATGTTGGGTCTGTAGCACCTGCATAACGATTTCGCGTGACGGCAATTCCACGTCGATCGTCTTCATATTCT
This sequence comes from Pseudomonadota bacterium, assembly GCA_041160865.1. Classification (GTDB taxonomy): domain Bacteria; phylum Pseudomonadota; class Alphaproteobacteria; order Caulobacterales; family Aquidulcibacteraceae; genus Aquidulcibacter. Next base: position 7,945 of record JBEAVQ010000094.1, read on the forward strand.
TGCGGTGGATCATCACGTCAGAGACATCTAATTCCTCAAGGTCCAGGACGCCTGCAACCCGGTCGCGGTCTGACTTTTCAACGCTGCCTTCGTGCTTGCCAAGCTCAATCGCGCCGCGAATTTCTTCCATCGTCGCATCTTCATCGGTGACACGGTCCAACTTTACGCCAAATATCTGCAGCGTTGCCCGCACGATCCAGCGCACTGCCGTCACAATCGGACTGAGCAGCGTGACGGACCATTGCACAGGAAGCGAAACCCACCGCGCGGTAGTTTCAGGATAAGAAAATGCGAAAGTCTTCGGCATGACTTCGGCAAAGATCAAAACAATCGCCGTCACCAAAGCGGTGGCGATTGCAATCGTGGTGGGGGCTTGGCCAAACATTTTGACCAAAAGCGCCGTTGTCAGAGCCCCTGCCAAAGTATTCAAGAAGTTATTGCCCAGAAGTAGTGATCCAATCAAACGATCCGGGTTCTGAATGAGGCGATTGACCCGCGCTGCGCCTCGGTCGCCTTCTTTTTCAAGTTGGAACATGCGTGCGCGGGACGAGGAGGTAATCGACGTTTCCGCGGCAGAGTAAAATGCAGACATAGCTATCAAAACAGCAACCAAAATCGCGGTTACGATGACCGTGGGGTCGACCGTCATTTTTGGACATCCTCTTTCAAAAAGGCACGTACGGCTTCGGCATCAACGCCCTTTTGTACAAAGGCCGCGCCAATGCCGCGCGTCAAAATCAGGGTCAATGCCCCATTCTCATTCTTCTTATCGTGGCTCATAGCCTCAAACAGCACTTCGGCTCGCCACGGCCCTCCCGGTAAAAGGCGCGGTAAATGTGCAAGTCCGGCTGCTGCGATGGCCTGCTCTGCCAAGGCTACATCCTCTTGCGGGCACAGACCTTGGGCCTGAGAGTAACGAAACGCCATCGCCATGCCGCAAGCAACAGCTTCCCCGTGGCGCAATACGCTCTCATCAAACCCGACCAAGGCTTCAAACGCGTGACCAAACGTATGGCCCAAGTTCAACAGCGCCCGCACACCGGCCTCACGCTCATCTTCTGCCACGATGCGGGCTTTGGTTTGCACCGATTTACCAATGGCATAGGCTAAATGGTCCACATTGCCAGCCAGCGCTGTGGCGGCATGGGTCAAGCACCAATCAAAAAAGGCGCGGTCGCCAAGTAAGCCAATCTTCAAGATCTCCGCCCAGCCCGCCCGCAGATCGCGGTCCGGCAAGGTTGTAAGGGTTGCAAGGTCTGCCAAGACATAACGAGGTTGCCAGAACACCCCAATCAAATTCTTGCCGGCACTTGCATTGATAGCGGTCTTGCCACCGACCGAGGAATCCACTTGCGCCAGCAAAGTGGTCGGCACTTGCACAAAATCGATCCCGCGTTTGGTGATGCCTGCGGCAAAGCCCGTCAGATCACCTGTTACCCCGCCACCAAAAGCAATGATCAGGTCAGAGCGTTCCAGATTAAGTTTCAAAAGCTCCTCTGTCACCCGCTCGAGGCTCGCAAAGCTTTTGCTGTCCTCACCCGGGGCGATCTCAATCAAATCCCAGTGGATTTGGGCTTGGGTGAGGCTTTTCGAAAATATATCTCCGTGCAGGGCCCAAGCCGTGGTATCT
>JBEAVQ010000018.1:0-31747 GCA_041160865.1 Pseudomonadota bacterium
GCGGGCTTCAAGTTGGAGGTTGCGCTTTTCAGGGCTGGCGCTGAAGTCTTCGGCTAAAGCGCGCTCAATATCGATGGGGTGTGTATCATGGCCTTCGATAAGGTTGGAATAATAGCAATTCATCGAGCGTACTAGATCAGCAAGGCTGCTGACCATTGCAGGCGGTAAACTACGCCTGAACCCTTCAGACTTGGCGACAAGCTCTAATGCAAGGTCTGCTAGCGGTGCGCGACGCGGGCTACTCTCCCCTATGGATAGAGGTTCCATGGCCCCTATGCTATCACCGCGATCAATGGTCATTTATATGTCTACTTTCGTGTCAGGAGTTATTAGACTTAAAAAGATTGTTTTTCAATAAATTATGTCGAATCTTGCAAACAGGAGACTTCTTTGATGTCTGGTTCAATGTCTAGTTCGATGTCGGGTATGAGCTTTACGAGCCGATTTTATCCGAGGGTCACCCAAAATCCCGCACGGCTTGTTGTTATAGAGCTAACAAAACAGCGGGATAGGGGCCCGCAAAGTCGCGGCAGCGATTGGCCATATGGCATGTCCGAGTTCTCGGGTCGAAATAGTTCGAAACGCAACGCAACTCACTGAGGCTTCTCAAAAAGCGTTTGTATCTCACTTTGACACCCTCCGTATTGAAGTATCACCAGAAAAAATGACTCACGTTTCAGAATCTCGCGGTCGCTTTCACTTATACCTATGAGGAAAAATGGCGCATCCGATTTGAACCAGTGACCTTGGCCTTTAGGGTGTTGACCTGAGCCCTTCGGGTCCTTCGTTCATTATGAGAGTCGTGCGGGTTTGCGTATGAATGTGCTGGCCAATCCGGGCGTTGAGAAGGTCGACTTCGAATTGTGGAGCTCGGCGGTTTCGGCGATCAATGGCTGCGGCATGTGCCTCGACAGCCACAAAGTTGAGCTGAAGCAACTTGCGGTTCCAGCCACCAATATCCAAGGCGTTTTGCGTATTGCATCGGTTTTTGTCGCGGCGAGCGCGGTCCTTCGCCCCATCCAATATACAAACCACTAATTCGAATAGGGCCATCTACTCTTTCTTCTACGGCGTGCTGGTTGATTGCCGGCGCGTCTGTTTTTTTAAAAGTCGAAACTGATCTGATCAGGGGCTTTAGAAGCTTTCTTGCGTGCTTTGGTTCTGGCTTCACTAATTTGCTTGATGCCAGACTTGCGACTGCCATGCTGTTCTTGGATGGTATGGGCAAGTCCCCGATGCTCATCGCCCTTGCGGACGCGATGGATCTCAGCCCGGGCAAAGGCCCCCCTCTTTACATGATCGACCAACGGGCCGGGATAAGTCTGCGGGACATCGTGCGGATAAGCTTTCCAGGGTTCATGGATAAGGGCGGTGGGCAGATGGGCCAGTTCCGGCACCCAAAGCCGGATGAAAGACCCGTCGGGGTCCTGATCAAGCGATTGTTTCACCGGATTGTAGATGCGCGGCGTGTTGATCCCCGTCGTGCCCGATTGCATCTGCGCTTGGCTATAGTGGATACCGGGTTCAAAGTCGGTGAATTGGCGGGCAAGCAGGGTGGCGGGCAACCGCCAATCCAGCCAGAGGTGATAGCTGGCAAAGCTCATAACCATCGCGCGCATCCGGAAGTTAAGCCAGCCTGTCGCCGCCAGCGACCGCATGCAGGCATCTACAAAGGGAAAGCCGGTCCGCCCTTCAATCCAGGCCACGGCTAAGGCTGTATCTTCAGACCGCAGCGGCCGCAGGCCGTCATAAGCAGAGTGCATATTTTTGAGCTGGATCTCTGGCTCATCTTCCAGTTTCTGGATGAAGTGGCAGTGCCAGTGGAGGCGCGCCAGAAAGGACGAGATGGATGCGGCATAGACCTTGTCGCCTGACGAGAGGTGGCGCACTTGGGCGCGGCTGGCAGTCTGATAGGCCTCGCGCATCGAAATCGTGCCAAAGGCCAAATGGGGTGAGAGGCGAGAACAAGCGTCAGCGCCTTCAGCGGGATTGGACATGGCCTTCCGGTAGTGACGTCCGCGTTCGGAGAGAAAGCTTTTGAGGAGACTAATGGCCTCGCGACGACCGCCTTTTTGCCGCGCTGGACAAGGGTCATGGGCGATTTGGAGGCATTCGCGCCTTGTTTTGGGCGCGCTGGGTATTGCGGCAAAGCGGATGGCGTCAGGCGCGTTGACAGGCGGGGCAGCCATCATGGAATCCCAGCGTTTGGCCCAGCCGTTTCGTGTGCTTGGGCCCCGCCAAACTCCATGCTGACGGTATTCCAAGACTTGCACGCCGACACGCCTTGCCCAAGTTCGCACCGCCTTATCGCGCCGATAGGTCCAGAGGAGACCAGTCTCTTCATGGGCATGGATTGCGCGAATTCCATAGTGGGCATGCAAGCGGGCAAAGACTTCACACGCCTCGCCCATTTCCATCACCAAGCCCGCCCCCCGCGCCTGCAGAGCCTCATCCAAGTCGGCCAAACATTCCGTAAGAAAGTCAAAATGGCGGCCCGAAAGCTCGGGTTGAACCCATAGCTCGGGCTCAAAAAGATAGAGTGGAATGACCGCATTGCCGCTTTGCTCAGCCGCCAGCAAAGGGGCGTGGTCGTGTACACGCAGATCGCGCTTAAACCAGACGATCTCGATCATAAGTGCCCCAAGTCGCGCACCAAGTTTGGCAATTTCTCTTTCAGCTTGAAAAAGCCACCCGTTGCCAACGGCCAGGTCCGGCTATCCCAAGGTCGGCGCAGGCGCACAAGACGGACGCTATGGACGGCCAAAGCGCGCTTTAAGTCTGCCAGATGCCAAGCTATCGGCCCAACCGGCGCATAAGGTGTTGCGATCTCGCGCATGCCCAGACCCAGCGCCCAGTTCAGCGCATCTTCAAGTGAGCTCAGAAGCGGGGCATCCACATTGAACGCGTGCTCAAGGCGGGTGCAGGCGTCTTCTTCAGCTCGGCGCAGAAACTTATTCTTGGCCCCAGCTGCAGGGCCAATTTCGGGCAGCCTCAACAAGCCAGCACCCATCACTTTGGCGGTCAAAGGCAACGACTCTGGATGCAGATCATCCCCGTGCAGCAGGAGGCCGACGCGCTCTTCAAACAAAATCTCACCAGTGGGCAGGGTGCCGGGGCCCATCTCCAAAAAGGGTTCGTTTAAGGGCAGCGCGCTTTCGCTCAACTGCCCGACAGGGTTAAAGCGTGCCGAGGTGTGGGTCTCAATATTGCTGGCGCGTGCCACATAATGCTTGCCCTTGGTGTGTAGACCGGCCACCCAGCGCCACGACAAGGTGTTGGACGCCACATCGGCATCGAGAAGATGTTTAAAGAAAAAATCCGCCCCCAATTGCCAAGGCAGTTCTAGTGTAAAGATCCAGATGCTGGCAAACCACATGCGCGCATGATTATGCAGCCAGCCCAAAGTGGTGAGTTCGCGCACCCACGTGTCAAAGCAGGCAATACCTGTCTCCCCCGTTTTGGCGCGCGAAAGCCTTTGCGCGAGTTCATGATCTTCTCCAACCAGTTGATTGAGGGCCAGGCGGTCTTGGTTGAAGCGCGCCAGCACCTGTGGCCGCATTTCGAGCCAGCCTTTCCAATAGCTGCGCCAATAGACTTCTTGGATGAATTTCTCAGCTTTCACAAAGCCATGGCTGGCCATGACGCGGCTGACGACTTCTTCTTCCGTGATCAATCGGCGCGCGAGCCAGGGCGATAAGGCAGACACGTTTGATCGGTCATCTGGCCCTAGGTCGCTATTGCGCGTGCGGGTATAAGCCGTGCCTGCTGCGGGCAAAAATGCCTCTAAACGTGCCAGCCCAGCCGCCCGCGTCCCCGTCCAATCAACGCGGCTGAAGGGCTGTGAGGTGGGGTCAAACGGTAAAGGCGACATGGGATTAGATACGCAGTGGGCGAAGCATTGGTTCAAGGATTGGTGTGAAAAGGGGGCTGGGCCAGTTCTCCACTTACTCCCTGCAATGTGGACCGGTTTGAGGGTGCTTTTGGTGCAAGCTATAGCTATGCTCTCCTACACCAAGAACGGACCTGACCATGAAAGATTTTATCCTCCTGATGCATGCCGACACGTTGCGCCCAGAGCGCGATGAAGACTGGGAACCCTATATCGGGCGACTGATGGAGGCGGGCAGCTTTCAAGGTGGTAGCGCTCTCGGGCAGGGGCAGGCGTTTCGCAAAGAAGGTGATGCGGCCCCGCTCACCGGCCAGTTAACGGGCTATATTAAAATCCAAGCAGACAGCCGCCAAAGCGTTCGCGCTGCTTTGAAGGGCAACCCGACCTATGAAGCGGGCGGTACGGTTGAAATACGGGAATTGGTGGAGGGGTAGGGGCCTGCGGCCAGCTTATGCGAAGCCCATTTAGTCTGCTTCGCGGCCAGCTTCCACAGTTTGTGGCGTTTCGCCGCAGGCGCCGATGCCGTCGAAGGCGGTGAAAGGGAAATTTTCCTTTTTACACTCCACCCAAACCCCCATGCCATAAGGGCCGCCGGCTGACCGACTGGTGGTGGCGAGGCGACCTTCATAAAATTGTCGCTTGCATTCTCTGGCGACATCGTGTCTTTGCGCGCTGGGCCACCCGCTCCCACCGGCGGGCGCTCATCTGAAAGGATGGGAGTAACATGAACGCGAATACCTCAAAGCCGCACATGCGGCCCGCTGACCCTCGGTTTTCTTCGGGTCCCACCAAAAAACGCCCCAATTGGAGTCTCGACGCTTTGTCGGGTGCCGTTCTTGGCCGTTCTCACCGTTCCAAACCCGGCAAAGCCCGCCTGAAACTCGCGATCGATCTGACGCGAGAAGTTTTGCAGGTGCCAGACGGCTATCGCATCGGCATTGTCGCAGGCTCTGACACGGGTGCTGTTGAAATGGCCATGTGGTCCATGCTGGGGCCAAAGCCTGTGGCGACCTTGGCTTGGGAAAGCTTTGGTGAGGATTGGGTGACCGATGCAGTCAAGCAATTGAAATTAGACCCTGTGGTGATCAAGGCCGACTATGGTCAATTGCCAGACCTCGCCGCAGTGCCCGCCAAAACCCATGATATTATCTTCACTTGGAACGGCACCACCTCTGGCACCCGCGTACCAAACGCGGACTGGATCCCGGCTGACCGCGAAGGCATCACTATTTGCGACGCCACCTCTGCCGCCTTTGCCCAAGCTTTGGATTGGGACAAGCTTGATGTCGTCACCTTCTCTTGGCAAAAAGTGCTGGGTGGCGAAGGTGCGCATGGCATGCTGATCCTCGGCCCCCGCGCTGTTGAGCGTCTTGAAAGCTACAATCCCGCTTGGCCCATGCCGAAATTGTTCCGCATGACCAAGGGCGGCAAATTGGTAGAAGGCATTTTCGAGGGTGAAACGATCAACACCCCGTCCATGCTGGCAACTGAAGACTATATTGACGCGCTAACTTGGGCAAAAAGCGTCGGTGGTCTGGCTGGCCTACATGGCCGTGCGGATGCCAATTTGGGTGCGATTGCTGAATGGGTCAACAAGTCTGCTTGGGTCGATTTTTTGGCTGGCACGCCTGAAAGCCGCTCCAACACGTCGGTTTGTTTGAAGGTCGTCGATCCGCGCGTAACGGGGCTATCGGAAGAGGGCCAAGCCGATTTTGCGAAGAAGCTTGCGGGCCTCTTGGATAAAGAAGGTGTTGCCTTGGATGCGGCAGCCTATCGTGCGGCCCCCCCGGGCCTGCGCCTCTGGTGTGGGGCGACCATCGATACCGACGATGTGATCGCCTTGACGCCTTGGCTCGATTGGGCGTTTGAGACGCTCGTTGCGGACCTCTAAGCGCTTCAGCGTTTGAACATTCTCCCTCTCCCCCGCCCAATAGGGGGAAAGGGGTTTCTCCCCATAAATTCTGTTTTGCCAGTCGCTGAGGATCGTCAATCGACCCGCGGCGCCCGCACACAAGGACCAAACCTATGACCGAACCACGCGTTTTGATCTCCGATAAGATCAGCCAAGCCGCCATTGATATTTTCAAAAACCGTAATGTCGCTGTCGATTACAAGCCCGGCATGACCAAGGATGAGCTGATCGCCTGCATTGGCGAATATGATGGCTTGGCCATACGCTCGGCTACCAAGGTTGATGCTGACGTATTGGCTGCGGCCACCAAGCTGAAAGTGATTGGCCGCGCTGGCATCGGCGTCGACAATGTCGATATTCCAGCTGCGACCGCACGCGGCGTCATCGTCATGAACACGCCGTTTGGCAATGCGATCACCACAGCAGAACATGCCATTGCCATGTTGTTTGCAGCCTCCCGCCAGATTGGGGCGGCAGACGCGTCTACCCAAGCTGGCAAATGGGAAAAGAACCGTTTCAATGGGGTTGAACTTTACGCCAAGACTTTGGGTGTGATTGGCTGTGGCAATATCGGTTCTATCGTGGCTGACCGCGCCTTGGGCCTTAAGATGAAAGTCGTCGCCTATGACCCATTCCTCAGCCACGAGCGTGCAGTTGAAATCGGCGTGGAAAAGGTTGAATTGGTCGAGCTTCTAGCTCGCGCCGACGCCATCACCATGCACGTGCCTTTAACACCAACGACCCGCAATGTGCTGTCGGCTGAAAACCTCGCCAAAACCAAAAAGGGCGTCATCATCGTCAATTGTGCCCGCGGTGGCTTGGTCGACGAAGCGGCCTTGGCCGAGCATTTGAAGACCGGCCGCGTCGGTGCAGCAGCCTTTGACGTGTTCGCCGAAGAGCCTGCGACGAGCAACGTTTTGTTCGGTTGCCCGAACTTCACCGCGACCCCGCACTTGGGTGCTTCGACCACGGAAGCGCAGGAAAACGTTGCCCTGCAAGTTGCTGAACAGATTGCCGACTATGTGTTGACAGGGGCAGTCACGAACGCCCTCAACACCGCCTCAGTCACCGCCGAAGAAGCGCCAAAGCTGAAGCCCTTTATCGCGCTTTGCGAAAAGCTCGGCGCGTTTGCCGGTCAGATTGTCGATGACGGTCTGGAAGCCATTGAAGTGGAATATGAGGGTGAAGTCACGGGTCTCAACATCAAGCCATTGACCGCCTCGCTGCTGGCTGGAATCTTGAAGCCGCTTTTGGCCGACATCAATATGGTCAGTGCACCGACGATCCTCAAAGATCGTGGCACGCCGTTCAGCGAATCTAAGCGCGACCTCTCGCCCACTTATGACAGCTTGATCCGCGTGAAGGTGCAAACTGGCGGCAAGTGGCGCACAGTTGCAGGTGCGGTGATTGGCGGTCAGCCACGCATTACCGAAGTCAAAGGCATGGCGTTTGAAGCCGCCTTCCATTCACGGATGCTGTTCGTCAATAACTCTGACACCCCGGGCTTTATCGGCGCTTTGGGCACGATGCTCGGCGCTGCTGGCATAAATATCGCGACCTTCAACTTGGGCCGCGTCGCTGAAGGTGAAGATGCGATTGCGCTTGTGGGCATCGACCAGTCGGTGCCAGCCGCGCTCCAGACAGAGCTGAAAGCCCTGCCACAAGTGCGCTATGTGAAAGTGTTAGAGTTCGTCTAATTGGTTTTAATATGGACGCTGACGGAGCCCCGTTGGCGTCCAATCCTTTAACAGATTACGAATCAAACGCTTAATTTACGGCATTTTCGGCCTGTTTAACCTGAAAACGTCGCGTGATCGTCATGGTATGGACACGGGACTGTCGCCAAATCGCTTTATCGACCCGGAGCATCGCAATCGGGGTGTTGGCAAATGAGCGAAGCAAGTGCATGGAAGCGGTCATTGGAGGTTACCATGGCCCTTACCCGTCGAGCTGCCCTAACATCAGGTGCATTTGTCGCTGCTGCGTGTACCGCGTCAGCGGCCGCAGCTGAGCAAGCACTCTTCGCCCATGGTGTCGCCAGCGGCGACCCGCTAACTACCCAAGTAATAATCTGGACGCGCGTTAGCCCGCGCATTGCCGGCAGTGACGTCACCGTTACATGGAAAGTCGCAACCGACTCTGCACTCACAAATGTCATCAAGCGCGGCAGCCTGAAAACCGGCCCAAGCCGCGATCATACGGTGAAAGTGGACGTGACAGGCCTAAAGCCCGGCACCATTTATTATTACGGTTTCTCGGTTGGCACCGAGACTTCCGCCATTGGCCGTACCCAAACAGCGCCGGCAACAGGTGGTGAGCGGTTGAATATCGCGCTGGTTTCGTGCTCCAACTTCCCAGCTGGTTGGTTCAATGCCTATCAAGCCATCGCCCGTCGCGGCGATGTCGACTTGGTTCTCCATGTTGGCGATTACATTTACGAATATGGCCCCGGCGAATATGCCACCGAATGGGGCAAGACGGTCGGGCGGGTCCCGCAGCCGCCAAAAGAAATCACGACGCTTTCAGATTACCGTCAGCGCTATGCCCAATATCGCACCGACCCAGACCTCCAGGCCGCCCATGCGTGTGCGCCTTGGATGGTGACGTGGGACGATCATGAGACGTCAAATGACGCTTATAAGGACGGCGCGGAAAACCATAATCCGGCGACAGAAGGTCCTTGGAACCTGCGCAAAGCAGCTGCCCTTCAGGCCTATTATGAGTGGATGCCCTTGCGCAATCCGGCTCCTGGCAAGTCGTTTGAGGCGATCAACCGCACCTTTGAGTGGGGCGATCTGGCGACGATCCTGATGCTGGAAACCCGCGTGATGGCGCGCACCTTCCAGCTTGATTATGAAACCGATCTTGAGCTTGGCTTGTTCGATGTGACCTCTGGCCAACCTGTCAAGATCACCGACCCGGCGCGCTTAGCCGGCCTTGATCCCCGCAAGCTTCCGCAAGGCGTGATAGCGCTGCCCGATGTGGCGGGCTTTAAAGCCAAGAAGCTGAATGAACCATCCCGCGAGATGCTGGGTGTTAGCCAACAAAAGTGGCTAGCTGACGCGCTCTCCAAATCGGTCAAGTCTGGCAAGAAGTGGCAGGTCTTGGGCAATCAGGTGATTATGGGTCGCGTCACCTCGCCCAATTTCAACGCAGGGCTTCCGCCCCAAGTTTTGGAGGCCATCGCAAAGGCGCGCCCACAGACCAAGGCCTTTTTTGAGCTCTCGCAATTTGACGTGCCCTTCAACCTCGATGCGTGGGATGGCTATCCTGCAGCGCGCGAGCGTCTCTATGCCTCCGCCAAGGATGCTGGTGCGCGATTGATCGTCTGCACGGGCGATACGCACGCCGCTTGGGCCAATACGTTGAAAGATGAGGCGGGCGAGGTGCGCGGCGTGGAGTTCGGCGGCACATCTGTGACAAGCCCCAGTATCGCAGACACCTTTGCTAATTTTGGCTTGGAGGGTACGGCCCTCAACGAACTCATCACCCGCGCCAATCCCGAAGTCGAATGGCATGAGGAGACCAAGCGCGGCTATACTTTGGTGAGCATCACGCCAGAGAGCGTGCGCGGCGATTTTATGGAATTGGATACGGTAAAGTCCAAAACCTTTCTCGTCACCAAAGCCACCAGCTGGGAGACCTCATTTGGACCCAAGCCTCAAGGCCTTGTCGCGGTCTGAAGTGCGTCTATTCTAATTTAGAGCAAGTACTTGTCAGAGCCTTCAAACAGGCCCTAGATGGGGCAATGAGCTTTGAATCATCACCCCATCCTTTGCCGCGCCGCGCGCCAAAAATTTGGTTTGAGCGGCGCGAGTTTGACGTGATCATGAACCTTTATGGTCGCGGGCAAATGGCGGGCGAATGGCGCGATTATGCAATCGATGATGGCCCAGACGCCGTCACCTTTTCCATTTTCCGCCGCGCGAGTGAGAACCCGCTGTACAGAATCGAAAAGCGCCCAGCTTTAGCGTCCAAGCAAGGCCAGTGGAGCGTCCTAGGCTCCGCTGGCCAAGTCCTGAAGCGCGGCCATGAATTGGCCGCGACTTTGGATGTTTTAGAGCGCAAATTGCTGAAAGTCGTGCGGTAGTCGCGCTTTTCCTCAACGCTTCCGGCGCGCGGTTCAAGCCATCAAGAAGTTGCGGCCTTCAGACAGGGTTTGGCCTTGGATGACCGAACTGGCGCGCATCGGTCCAGCGTGCCAATACGCACCGGAAAGATCGGCGGTACGGCCTGCAAACACGATCTCATTAGCCTTAATCGTTTAGCGGCCATTTAGGATCTCGCTGCCGTAGAATGTGCCTTTGAAGGTGCCTGCGGTAACCTCGGTGACCACGAATTCAGTCTTGCTGGGCTCTGTATTCGGGTCGCTATAGAGGGAGACATCCCAAATACCGATGAGAGCGGATGGCATGGGCGCCACGTCCACCTTTTCGTCGGCTTCGTTGACATTAATGCTGAAACAGACGCTCAAAGCACCTGCGAGCGCAAGCGCCGCTGCCGCACCCAAGTTGAAGTTCATAAGGATTTCCCCAGATGAAAGTCGTCCCGCCCCCGTCCTGCTAGAACCCGTTGTGACGAGCCAGTTAAATGCTTTTAAGGTTCAGGGGGGGGGCTAGATTCGCTTCCAGAAGATTGTGGTGGGGGCGAGCTCGCCGTCGGGCGTAAGGGCATAATCGGGTAACGGCGGCAGAGGGCTATAGCCAGCCTTCTTGTAGAGGTGTTCGGCGGCGGACCCCGTCTGAGTGTCGAGCATCATGAGTGACTTGCCCGCAAAGCGCGCCCGTTCTTCGGCCGCCTCCAACAGGCGCATCCCAAGGCCCAATTGACGGACCCGTGTGTGAACAATCATTTTTGAGATTTCGCTGCGATGGGGTTGGTTTTGCGGCATATCGAGAACGACTTGCACCGTGCCCAAAATGGCCCCGCCAATTTCAGCCACCAACAGGGCCTTATCGCCCGCTTGGACCGCTTTGGACACGCCTTCCCAATAGGTCCTCGCCCGGGCTTCGTCTAAGGGCTTCAGAAAGCCCAATGACGCGCCACCCTCAACCGCATCGATCAAAAGCGCACACAAATCCTCCAACTGGTGTGGGTCTGGCGCCTCGGTCACCGCCCTGATTTGCATCAAGAAAAACCTGTCCCACCAGTGGCGAGGCCGCGAGATTTGATATCGGCCAACGTCTGATCCCAATAATGCTCGCGATAATGACAAGCGATCTCCACGGCGGTGGTAAACCACACCTCATCCTTGTGCGAGGTGATATAGCTCAACGCCCGCTCAAACGCTTTGATCCGATGGCTTTGGCTAACCAGATAGGCATGGAGCGGGATACACATAACCGTCCCGCTCTCGCCACCTTCTTCCAGCAATTGGTCGAAATGGCGCATCAAGACGTCCGCATATCGCTCTGCGCTCATCGCCAGCGCGCCATAGGTGATGACATCATTGACCTCGAGCGAATAAGGCATGCTCATCAACTTGCCAGTCTTGGTTTTGATCGGCTGGGGCTGATCATCCTGGAAGAGATCGCACGTGTACCAGAAGTCATATTCAGCGATGAGGTCGAGCGTGCGCTCTGTATGGGTCAGGGCAGGGGCCAGATAGCCGCGAATGCGCTGGCCAGTGGCCGCCTGAACCGTCGCGATGGAATCCTCCAACACGGCGCGCTCTTGGGCTTCATCCATCTCATAGGAATAACGCGTGTTATAAATGCCATGGGAGAAAAACTCCCACTTGCGTTCCGCGCAAGCTTCGATGATTTCCGGGCAATGCTGGCACATAGCGACATTGAGCGAGATGGAGCCCCGCAACTCATGCCGGTCTAGCATTTCCATCAGTCGTTGATGGCCGACCCGATTGCCCCAGTCGCGCTGGGAATAGCCGACAACGTCAGGCGACGGCTTGGGCCAGCCCGGCCGCTTTGGGTTCACCGGTGGCATGAACTCATAATATTCGATATTGGGCGCGATCCAGAAAGCTAGCTTCTTCTGCTCGGGCCAGATGATTTTCGGCCGGTTCAGATAGGGCCAGTCGTCGTAGAGATTAGGTTCAGCACGCATAGGCAAAGTTTGCGCGAGCTATTGGGTTAAGGCAAGGGGGGCTCTGATTAGCGTGCTAGTTCCATAAGTCGACTAAACTTGCAAACCCTCGGAAATCAAGTATTGTGGTTACATGTGACTACTTTTGTGAGCCGGTGATGCAAACGATCAATCTTAAAGATGCCAAGGCAGGTTTTTCGAGTTTAGTCGACGATGCCATGAAGGGCGACTTCGTGACCATTACCCGCCACGGCAAGCCTGTTGCCACGCTAGTCTCCGTTGAGGCAGGCGAAATCGCTCGTAAGGCATTGGAACGTAAGCGTTCTGGCCTGATTGCCTATCTGCAGGCAATGCCGGCCGATCTTCCTGACAGAAATCCCAGCCCATCGCGAGATGTGGTCCTTTGAGCGGTTATCTGCTTGATACAAATATCATTTCGATGCTTTCACCGTCGCGGCGGAATGCATCGCCTCAGGTCTTGGCTTGGCTCGATCAGATGGACGTCGATGGCAAGCTCTTTCTGTCCGTGGTGACGATCCACGAGATCGAGAAAGGAATAGTGCTCCTTGAACATAAGGGAGCAGACGTAAAGGCCGCCGAACTCAGACGCTGGCTCTTGGGTCTTGTGGCAATTTATGAAGACCGGATTCTCACGATCAACATGGCAACAGCGGCTATTGGCGGACAACTTGAGGCAAAAGCTTCAGCGTCTGGGCATAATTCGGGCATGGCGGATGCAGCGATTGCAGGTATCGCCAAAGTCCACGATCTGACGATTATCACCCAAAACACCAAGCACTTTGTTCCCTTTGGGGTAGCTGTGCGCGCCCTAGATGATGCGCTTTAGGCTACTTGCAAGCATTCTTGTGGGGATGACAGCCGATCCAACCCGGTCCTATAGTCCTCACCTAAAAGCAAGCCGGGAGACTAAAGCATGCCCCAATCAGGTCAAAACTCACGCCGTACGGTTTTAGGGGCTTTGGGGGCCAGTGCGGCGGTGCCGTTCCTACCCAGCGCCTTATTAGCCAAAGGACAGACGGGCCCAGATGCCAGTTTTGCCAAGATCGCGGCAGACTGGCTCGACGAGTCGATGCGCTTGAGCCCTGTTTCGGCGACTTGGACCGGCGATCACCGGTTCGACCATTTGTTGAATGATTATACCCCTGCGGGCCGTTCCGCCTCGCTGAACTTTGCTAAGTCCATCCTAACACGTCTGAATGCGCTCGCACCCATCACCCTTTCGCGCGCAAATCAGGTCGATCGGGCGATGTTGGTCAACGCACTTGAGTCGCAAATCTGGACGACCGAAACGCTAGAAGATTGGGCGTGGAACCCCTTGGTGTGGCAAGATGCGGCAGGTAGCGCCCTCTACACTTTAATGGCCCGCGATTTTGCGCCTTTGCCCCAGCGGTTGAACAATGTCACCGCGCGCCTCAAACTTCTCCCGGGCTTTCTGGCCACCGCGCGCGCAAACCTCGTGCCCGCGCGCGTACCTACCCCGCATGCCGTGACCTATGCCGCGCAAAATCAGGGCTTGAAGTCCATCATTGCCGACATGATTGAACCTGCGAAGGGCGCGCTTAAAGGCGCGGAGCTTGAAGCGCTCAATGCCGCGATTGCCGGGTTCTTGGGTGCAATTGATACCCACCAAAGCTGGATCGATCAGACTTTGGTCCCCGCAGCCAAGGCAGACTTCCGGGCTGGGGCGGCGCGGTTCGACAAGCGACTGACCTATACCCTCTTATCGCCTCTCTCACGACAAGAGATTCGCCGCCGGGCAGAACAGGCTGTGCGCGATGTGCGGGCCGACATGTATGCAGTTTCCGTCAAAGCCTTGTCGGGCCGGGCCGATGACCCGCCATTACCAGCAACGCCAACGCCAGCCGAACAGCAAAAAGCCATTCGCGCCGCCCTTGATCTGGCTGCAGCAGATCGGCCCGCGCGGGATAAATTGGTGGAAGTGTCGACAGAGGCGACCGAAATCGCCCGCAAGTTTGTGGCGCAAAAGGATTTGATCACCCTACCCAACGGCCCAGTCCGCATCATCTTGATGCCGGAATTCCAACGCGGCTTTTCGGTTGCCTATTGCGACAGCCCGGGGCCGCTAGAAAAGCACTTGGATACCTTCTATGCCGTCTCGCCCATTCCAGACGATTGGACGGAAGAACAAGCGATCTCCTTCACCCGCGAATACAATCACCGCGGCATTCAAGACATTGCCGTGCATGAAGCCATGCCCGGCCATTATGTCCAGATTTTCCACGCCAATTCCTACCCCTCGATCCTGCGAGCCGTCTTAAGCTCGGGTAGCTTCGTCGAGGGCTGGGCGGTTTATGCTGAGACCGTGATGGTCGAAGAAGGCTTTATGGCCGACGATCCGCTCTATCGCTTGACCCAATTAAAGGTCCTCCTGCGCACCATCACCAACGCCATTATCGACCAAGGCATTCATGTCGACGGCTGGAGTGAAGCCCAAGTCATGACCTTCTTGACCGAGACTGCCTTCCAGGAAGAACGAGAAGCCGCCGGCAAATGGCGTCGCGCGCAATTATCCGTCACACAGCTTTCCACCTATTTCGTCGGCTTCTCGGAGCACATGGAAGCGCGTGCCGCGGCGAAAGCCAAACAGGGCGCAGCGTTCAAGTTGAAGGCTTATCATGATGGGATTTTGGGCTTTGGCTCACCCCCGGTCCGCTATGCCCGGGCGCTGTTGCTGGATGAGGCGATTGGGTGAGGGGGCTCCCCCAGAGCCTCTATCTTGCGTAACAAGAATGGTTGGGCGGTCCTATTGGCGGGCGCGCCCAGCAAACCAGGCATCAATCTCCGCCACGCCAACCACATCGGCATATTTCAGCAGAAGGTCCGTCAAATTGGCGAAGTGATAGCTTTCGTGCTTATCGGCGACGCATTCTTCTGGCACGATGGTGCGGTAGCCGTGGCTGAGGCTGTCGACCGCCGTGGCGCGGACACAACCAGATGTAGAGCCTCCGGTGATGACGAGCGTATCGACCTTGTGCCAGACCAGATAGCTTGCAAGCTGGGTCTCGAAAAAGGCCGATGGCATGCGCTTGGTATAGGTTAGGTCGACCCCGTGATCGATCTCGCAACGCGGGTCGAATTGGTGGCGCTCGCTGTCATATTTGATGTTTTGCAAGCTGTCTGGCGTATTGGTCCGCGTGCCCCAAACGCCGGCATCGCCGGCATCGGGCTTATAGGCCACCCGGGTCCAGATGACGGGCATACCAGCGGCGCGCGCCAAAGCGCTGATGCGATTGGTGTGCTCAATCTGGCGTGGATCGGTCACGTAAGACGTGTTTGGGAACAGGTCAGGCCGTGTATAGGCCTGTTGAAAGTCGATATTGACGATGGCGAGCTTAGTGCCAAAGCCAAATTTGGCGCGGTTGGGATTGGCTTTAACGCGGGCATACATTTGCCGCGCGGTCAGATCCTCACACATCATAGTTGGTTCAAGGGAAAGCGGGGGATGGACCATGGAATGCTCCTCTCGTTCAGGTCAGACGTTTTTGACGGCACGGGCGACCGAAGGCTGTGGGAAGCCAGCATCGCCGAAGGTCGCGGCAATGGCTTTGTGGGTGTCATACACGACCTGCCAATAATGGTCATTATGGCAGAAGGGGCGCACTAAAAGCTTGGGGCCAGATTCGGTAAACTCAATGATTTCAATCACAGGGGCGGGGTCTGAAATCACATTGGGAATGGCTGATACGGCCTTGAGCAGCATCGTCATGGCTTCAACCGGGCTGACGCTGGCAGCCAACTGTACGCGCAAGTCCACCGCCCGGTAGGGATTGGCAGAATAGTTTTGAATGGTGGCGGTTGAGACCGCATTATTGCCAATGATGGTGCGTACATTCTCCAGCGTGTTGATCGCTGTCGCAAACATGCCGATCTCGGTGACGGTGCCAGTTACCCCTGCCGCCGTAATGAAGTCGCCCACTTTGAATGGCTTAAACAGGATCAGGAACACCCCTGCTGCGAAGTTGGACAAGAGGCCCGACCACGCCGCGCCAACGGCGAGGCCTGCGGCAGCGACTAATGCCGCCAAGCTCGTTGTCTCAATGCCAAAGACATTGAGGATGGTAATGACCAGAAAGATATTGAGGCCGATGGTGACGATGGAGCCGATCCAGGTCTTGATCGTGCGGTCCATCGTATTGTGGAACAAAGCGCGCGTGATGGCTTTGCCGATCAACCCGATGACCCAGCGGCCAATGAACCATAAGGCAATTGCGCCCACTGCCTTCAAACCGAGATTGATGGCGGTTTCCATGCCCGTCTTAACGAGGGTTGGCAAAATATCGGTTTCAATCTGGGTCATAAGGGGAGGGTCCTAGCCAAATCGCCAATATAGGCGATAGTTTGGGTCCAATTTCTGGGTTTTGGCTGGAGGGTCAAGCAAGCGCGACAGAGATCTGCCGCGCCCACCTGAGATTGCTATTTCTTAGTGCCGAAAAGACCGCCCAAAGCATTCTTGGCCATGTCGGTGAGGTCATTTACCGGATTGCCATCGCCATCCTTATCGAGGCTTGCGACCATGCCCGACAGCGGGGTGTCTTTCAGCTTGCCCAACATGTCGCCGACGAAGGTTTGTGCTGCACCCGTCAGCTCAGCTGCTTTCGCACCGAGGGTGGAGGAAAGGCCAGCTGCCACGCCTTGCACTTGCTCGAGCGGCAGGCCGGTCTTTTCCGCGATAATCTGGGCAGACCCCATAATGTCGCCACCGCTCTCTTTAGCATGGGCCAAGAGTTCAGCAGCCAAGGTTTGGGCGCGCTCGGCTTCAAGGCCGACCTTGTCGCCGAGGGTTTTGAGGAAGTCGGCACCGCCGACTTTGGTGAGTAATTCTTGAACATTAAACGACATCTGGCTTCTCCTCAACGTGAAAGCCCCATTAGTTTAAGGGCAAAACCGCCTTTAGGCCATGGCACGACGGGTTGATGACACAGGCAAAACTATGCGTAAATGCCCGCTTACTTGTGAGCATCCACATAAGCTTTTAGGACTTGCTGCATTTTCTTGATATTACCCTTGCCGCCACTTTGTGCGACGAAGAAGTCATAGACCTCCGCTTGCAAGCGCAAATGGACCGATTTTCGGCTTTGAGGTTCTACGACGACGGCATCAACCCAGAAGTCAGGGCCCAAGGAGGGGCCAATTGGGGCATCTTTGCGCGTACGGGTCTCACCGCGATGACGCTTGGCTCGCGCTTCTTCGACAGACATACGCACGATAGAGTTCACGCTCATCTGTTCTAACTTTCCCAGCGCTGATCAGGCCCACCAAGCTCCCTCTTTGGGTATCGACGACAACAAAACAATCATCATCAATCACGCCAATCGAGCGAACGCGTCGCTCACCATAATCGTGTCTGCGATCCTCCGCCGACAGAACAAAAGTCTCGAAGATCAGCATGGCATCTTCAAAGTCCACACCATGCTTCAGGATATTCGCGTTATTCTTCTCGTCGTCCCGCTCAAATTCCATAGGCGTAAACGTGAAAGCCAGTCTTTTCGTCAAGCCAGTCTTTTCGTCAAGCCAGTCTTTTCCTCAAGATGGCGACGCGACGTTAGTGTGGCCGCGCAATGAGTTACTCTGGCTCATCGACTTGGCCATTGACTGACAGGTTACAGAATTTGTGTATCAAGATACATGCGCACATGTTTTGTGTACACAAATTAACTCTCGCCTTACCCCGCGCCGCCCACCGTCAAGCCGCCAATGCGCAAGGTGGGTTGGCCGACGCCGACGGGGACGGATTGGCCAGCTTTACCGCAAGTCCCAATCCCATTGTCCAACGCCGCATCATTGCCAATCATGGAGATTTTGGTGAGTGAGGTCGGCCCATCGCCAATCAGGCTGGCCCCTTTGACAGGTGCGATGATCTTCCCATTCTCAACCAAATAGGCCTCTGTGCATTGGAACACGAATTTGCCGGAGGTGATATCGACCGAGCCACCACCGAAGTTTGTGGCATAGATACCGCGCTTCAGGCTGGCGACAATTTCAGCAGGGTCCATCGAGCCTGATTCCATCGTCGTATTGGTCATGCGGGGCATTGGGCTATGGGCATAGCTTTCGCGGCGGCCATTGCCGGTTGGTGCAACGCCCATGAGGCGCGCATTCATCCGGTCTTGCAAATAGCCGACTAGGATCCCGTCCTCGATCAACACGGTGCGCTGGGTCGGTGTGCCTTCATCATCAATGGTCAAAGAACCACGCCGATCAGCCAAAGTACCATCATCGACAACGGTGACGCCGGGCGAGGCCACACGCTGGCCGATCATTCCTGCAAAGGCCGAAGTGCCCTTGCGGTTAAAGTCGCCCTCTAGGCCATGACCAACGGCTTCATGCAATAAAATACCGGGCCAGCCGGGCCCCAACACCACATCCATCTCGCCAACAGGCGCGGGAATAGCTTCCAGATTCACCAAAGCGACGCGCAGCGCTTCATCGGCGAGGGCCTTTAGGTGACCCTCTTCGATCCACTGCGCATAATCGGCCCGACCACCCGCGCCCGCGGAGCCACTTTCACGGCGACCATCTTTTTCTGCGGTGACGGAGACATTGACCCGCACTAAAGGCCTTGTGTCGGTGCGAACATCTCCATCAAGGCGAACAATCGCAATTTCTTTGCGCGATGCTGCTAGCGACACGGAAACTTGAACAACCCGTGAGTCCTTAGCTCGCACATAGGCGTCAATCTCGCCCAAGGTCGCAATTTTCGCTTCAAAACTGGGTGCGGAAAGTGGGTCGCTGTCGCTATAGAGCTTCGCATTGGTGCGGGCAGGGGCTTCTGCCAAAGAGCCTGAATGGCCGCGCTTGGCGATGCTTGCAGCAGCACAGGCTCGCTTGAGCGAGGCTTGTGACAACTCGTTGGCATGGGCATAGCCTGCGGCTTCTCCAGCAACCACGCGCAACCCAAAGCCCTCATCAGAATCATAAGATGCTGATTTTAAACGCCCATCATCCCAGACAAAGCTTTCGCCGCGGGCGCGCTCTAAGAACAATTCCCCATCATCAGCATGATAAAGAGCCTCTTTGAGTACCGCTTCAGAGCCCGCCGCCAAGGCCAATTCGGAAAGGGGGGCGAGGGTTTGTTCGGTTATCTGCTCGGTCATGGATATTCCTTCCAACATACATGCAGACTTAAGCAGTGTTGGCGGCAATGCAAATGAGGGATACAGCCAGCCGTAATGGCAAGCGGAGCGTTGATTTTATGCGAAATCCTATGCCTTCGCCCCAATTTTACAAATTTCGGTGATTTAATGGTCAAGTGAACCTTAGGGAAAGGCGCGTGGGCGGGCGGTGGCGCGTCTGGAATTACTGAAAAGCATGGTGTTTCCAATGTGTCGCCCCACTTTCCCCGCGCCGCCTAGGCGTGTTATGGCCTTGTTTGATTAGGGCGACTCTTTGTTGCCCTGCGACAATTTGTACACATCGACGCGCGTGACAAATGGTCTCAGAGAGCTATTTCGGTTCGATGAGGCCAAGTCATGGGTTTTGACGTGGTTAAGGGGAGCAACATATGCGTCGTTGGCAATCGGCAGGATTGGCTGGATTGATCACTGCGGCATCGGCCGCTGGGTTTGCTTGGGCAGATCAGCCCGTTGATAAGGGCTATGCACTTCAGGCTCCAGTGACAGAAGTCGCACGGGACATCACCTTCTTTCATGATGTGATCCTGTTGCCGATCATCGTGGTGATCTCGCTGTTTGTGGCGGGTCTCTTGGCTTACTGTGTCATCCGCTTCAACAAGCAGGCCAACCCTGTACCTGCGAAGTTCACCCACAACACCACAATCGAAATTGTGTGGACCTTGATCCCCGTTTTGATCTTGGTTGGTATTTCGGCCTTCTCATTCCCATTATTGTATAAAGAAGACCAAACGCCTGCCAAATACGACATGACCCTGAAGGTCACCGGCCACCAGTGGTATTGGAGCTATGAGTATGCCGATGCAGAAGGCGTAGGCTTTGACGCCAACATGTTGCCGCAGGACGAGGCGAAAGCCGCTGGCAAGCCATATCTTTTGGGCACCGACAATGCTGTTGTCGTCCCGGTCGGCAAAGTAGTTCGCGTGCAGATCACGGCCTCTGACGTGATCCACTCTTGGGCCATGCCATCCTTCGGCGTGAAGATGGACGCTGTGCCGGGTCGTTTGAACGAAGCTTGGTTCCGTGTTGACAAGCCAGGCCTGTATTATGGCCAATGCTCGGAAATCTGCGGCGTGAAACATGCATACATGCCGATCGAAATTAAAGCGGTGCCACAAGCTGAGTTTGATGCGTGGATTGCTTCGCAGAAGTCGGCTGACGCTGGCTCGACCAATCCCGCAGCGGCCCAATTTGCTGCTACCCCAACCTCCACGGCCGCTTCGGCCCAAGCCAATTAAATCTCAGGGACATACTGAACATGGCAAGCACTGCTGCTCATCTTGAAGCCCCCGCGATGGCGGATTTGAGCGACCGCCCATCGGTCTTCAATCCCATGCGTTGGCTGTTGTCGACCAACCACAAAGACATTGGCACCATGTATCTGGTCTTCGCGATTTTCGCGGGGATTTTTGGTGGCGCGCTGTCCGGCATGATCCGGATGGAATTGATGGAACCCGGCCTGCAATATTTTGGTGTAACTGGCGACCCAACTGCGCAAGGCCCCTGGGGCAACGCCCATAATTACAACGTGGTTGTCACCATGCACGGCCTAATCATGATCTTCTTCATGGTTATGCCTGCGATGATTGGTGGCTTTGGTAACTGGTTCGTGCCTTTGCAAATCGGCGCGCCAGACATGGCCTTCCCACGCATGAACAACATTTCCTTCTGGCTGCTGCCATTCTCCTTTGCTCTGGGTGCACTTTCCATGGTCGTCCCCGGTCAAGGTGCAGACCCAGGCTTTGGCGGTGGTTGGGTGCTTTATCCGCCTCTGTCGACCTCGGGGCATAATGGTCCGTCGATGGACTTGTTGATCCTGTCGCTTCACATTGCGGGTATCAGCTCGATCTTGGGCGCGATTAACTTCATCACCACCATCTTCAATATGCGCGCTCCTGGCATGACCTTGCACAAGATGCCGCTGTTCGTTTGGTCGGTTCTGGTGACCGTTTGGTTGCTGTTGTTGTCCTTGCCTGTTCTGGCTGGCGCCATCACCATGTTGTTGACCGACCGTAACTTTGGCACGGGCTTCTTCGACCCAGCCCAAGGCGGCGACCCAATCATGTACCAGCACTTGTTCTGGTTCTTCGGTCACCCGGAAGTGTACATCCTGATCTTGCCAGGCTTTGGCATCATCAGCCACGTCGTCTCGACCTTCTCGAACAAGCCTGTGTTCGGCTATCTGGCAATGGCTTACGCCATGGTGGCGATCGGCTTTATTGGCTTCATCGTGTGGGCACACCACATGTATACGGTCGGTATGGACGTTGATTTAAAAGCCTATTTCGTGGCTGCAACCATGATTATCGCGGTGCCGACTGGCATTAAGATCTTCTCGTGGATTGCTACCATGTGGGGCGGCTCGATCGACTTCAAGACCCCTATGCTCTGGGCAATTGGCTTCATCTTCCTGTTCACCGTCGGTGGCGTAACCGGGGTTGTTCTGGCCAACGCAGGTGTGGATACCGTGCTGCACGACACTTATTATGTGGTAGCGCACTTCCACTACGTGCTGTCCTTGGGTGCGGTGTTTGCGATCTTTGCAGGCTTCTACTACTGGATCCCGAAGATGAGTGGTCTTAAATATTCCGAAGTGTTAGGTAATTTGCACTTCTGGGTGATGTTTATTGGCGTGAACCTGATCTTCTTCCCGCAGCACTTCTTGGGCCTGCAAGGGATGCCACGCCGCTATGTGGACTACCCAGAAGCGTATGCCTTCTTCAACTTGATCTCGTCTTACGGCTACTTCATCACAATTGCAGGTATGGGGATATTCTTCATCATGCTGTTGGACATGTTCTTCCTTCGTCGTCGTCCTGCGGGTGCAAACCCATGGGGTCCTGCAGCTACCACGTTGGAGTGGACCTTGTCGTCGCCTCCTCCGTTCCACCAGTTCTCGGAACTTCCAAAGATTGAGGCCAAGGATCACCACTGATCCTAACCTCGGTACTTAACCGGACTTTACACGCTCCCGAAGGTCCACTTCGGGGGCGTGTTTCGTAGAAAGCCATCATGACCGAAATCCCCGCTCAAAATCTACCCGGCCAAAATACCGGTGACGGTCAGCCCAAGCGGCGCATTGCTGACTGGAAGGACTATCTCGATCTGATGAAGCCACGCGTGATGTCGCTCGTGATTTTCACGGCGGTTGTGGGCTATTTGTGCGCGCCGGGTGACCATAACCCAATCTTGGGCGCTCTTGCAATTTTTGCGATTGCCATGGGGGCAGGAGCGGCAGGCGCGCTCAATATGTGGTACGATGCCGATATTGATGGCCTGATGAAGCGCACCCGCATGCGCCCAGTACCCGCGGGGCTTGTCCATAAGGACGAAGCCTTAGCGATGGGCATTGTGATGAGCATTTTGTCGGTGTTGTTGCTGGCATTGACCGCGAAAGACTATCTGGCGGCAAGCCTCTTGGCCTTTACCATCTTCTTCTACGCTGTGGTTTATTCCATGTGGCTCAAACGCTCGACCCCACAGAACATTGTGATTGGCGGGCTTGCTGGCGCTTTGCCGCCGTTAGTAGCTTGGGCCGCAGCAACCGGCGATATGCCTTTGGACGCTTGGCTCTTGGTTGGGATCATCTTCTTATGGACCCCGCCACACTCGTGGGCTTTGGCTTTGTACAAAGCTGGCGATTATGCGTCGGCCAATGTTCCGATGATGCCAGTGGCAAAGGGCCCGGCGTCAACCCGCTTACAGATTTTCCTCTATTCGATCGCTCTGGTGATCGTTGGGGTTTTACCTGTTTGGACAGGTTTGGGCGGTCAGATTTACGCTTGGGTATCGGTTTCGACCGGCCTTGTTTTCTTGTTGTTGGCTTGGCGTGTCTTCTGCTCTCGCGCTGGCGATGCGGACGGCCGGGAGGAAGGCCGCGCGCTTTACTCTGATAAGCAGATCGGCAATCGTCCCGCGCGCGACCTGTTCGCCTTTTCGTTACTTTACTTGACGGCGCTGTTTGCCGCATTGCTGGTCGAACATGGGTTCGGCCTGCATTCGCCCCTTTTCGGCTAAGGCTTTGGGCTTAGTTTAGGGAATAGCGGGTTCTGAGACTGAGACAATTTTACACGTTTGCAAGGCGAAGATAATGACCGATAAAGCGCCCCTTGACCCGATTACTGCCCGCAATCGTCGCAGTTTGGCTATTGCCCTTTGCCTTTTCGGCTTTGTCGCGATTGTGTTTTTGGTGACCATGGTCCGTTTACAGGGCCATGCCCTGAACAAGCCGTTTTAGGAGTCCCATATGGCATTGACCAAGACTGCACGTTTCGGCTTGATCGCAGGCTTAGTGCCTCTGACCATGCTGGGTGCCTCTTATGCCGCAGTGCCGCTTTATCAATTGTTTTGCCAGATCACGGGCTATGGCGGCACCACGCAAGTCGCCACAGAAGCCGCCAGCCAGGTTCTGAGCCGCACCATTCAGGTCCGCTTTGACGCCAATGTTGCTCCCGGCGTCCCTTGGTCGTTTAAGCCCGAGAAGCCAGTGGTTTCGCTGAAGCTCGGCGAAAATGGCTTGGCCTTTTATACCGTCAAAAATGAGTCCAACCGACCCGTTACAGCCGTGGCGACCTACAATGTCACGCCACACAAGGTCGGTCCTTATTTTCAGAAGCTGGAGTGCTTCTGCTTCCAAGATCGCACGCTGCAACCGGGCGAAAGCATGGAATTGCCCGTCATCTTTTACGTCGATCCATCGCTGGCTACCGATCGTAACGTCGATGAGGTCACAGAAGTGACCCTCTCTTACACCTTTTTTGAAGCAGGCGATAAAGCGATTGAACAAGCGCAAGCTGGTGGGGCCGAACCCACGGTGACAACACAGTGAAGGAAGCTGAAGTAAAACGGCTTTCGGTGGTTGCCTCTTTCGGCAAGAACGCGCTAAACGACTAGTAGAACTTGGGGATTCCCGCGCCCCTAGCGTTGGGACATAGTACAGGGCCAAAACATGGGTCACGCCGCCGTAAAACATGACTACCACCTCGTCGATCCCAGCCCTTGGCCGGTTGTATCGTCGCTGGCACTCTTCATTCTGGCCATTGGTGCCGTCATCTTCATGAAGGGCTTTGTCGATGATCCTTTGTCGGTCATCCAAGGCTATTTCGCCAATGAAGAAGCGGCAAAAGCTGCTCTTGCGGGTGGCTGGAAAACAGTTGAGGCAGGGCTACAAGCCAATGCTGGCTTCCAAGGCCTCGATCCTGCATTGCAGGCCAAAACAATCGCAGACTTCAAGACCTCCCAGCAATGGTATTGGCTCTTGGGCAAAGGCGACCCAATTGTTTTGGTCGGTGGCTTCTTGTTCACCCTTTATTGCATGGCCTCTTGGTGGGGCGATGTGATCAAGGAAAGCCATAAGGGCGATCATACCCCTGTCGTCGGCATTGGCCTGCGTTATGGCATGATCTTGTTCATTGCCTCAGAAGTCATGTTCTTCGTGGCTTGGTTCTGGATGTTCTTTGAAGTCGGCTTGTATGCGGATGAGCGTACGCTCTCCACCATTCCAGAAGTCGCTTCGGCTTGGACACAATGGCCGCCAACAGGCGTTGAAACGCTGGATGCCTTCCATCTACCATTGATGAACACTCTGGTTCTCTTGCTGTCGGGCACGACCGTAACTTGGGCGCACCATGCGCTGCAAGAAGGCAACCGCAAGTCCGCTCAATTGGGCTTGATCATCACGGTTCTGTTGGGCCTTGGCTTCACGGGCTTGCAGGTTCTGGAATATGAGCATGCTTTGCATGGCGAGTATTTCGGCTTTGGTGGTGAAACCGTTGGGGTCTATGGTTCGTCCTTCTTTATGGCGACCGGCTTCCATGGCGCACACGTCATCATCGGCACGATCTTCTTGGCTGTTTGCTTGTTCCGCCTGATGGCTGGCCACTTCACCGAAAAGAAGCATTTTGGGTTTGAGGCTGCTGCTTGGTATTGGCACTTCGTGGACGTGGTGTGGCTGTTCTTGTTTGCCTTCATCTACGTAGCCTTCTCGTAAGCTAGCGCTACATTACAGACTGAGATGGGCGGGAGGCAACTCCCGCCCATTGTCGTTTCAAGCCCTTGTTTCTGCAAAACCTGTCTGCGCGCTGAATCGTTTGTGCTAAAGAGGGCGCTCGAACTCTAAATTGGCATACCAGATCGATTGGACAAAAAGCCGATGGCGGTAAGTGTGTGGAAAGCAGGGCTGCTCAGCTTGTGTCCCAATTGCGGGCAGGCACCCCTGTTTGACGGCTTGTTGACGATCAAGCCCAGCTGCCCATGCTGTAAGGCCGACTTCTCCATCGAAGATGCCGGTGATGGCCCCGCAGTTTTTGTTATTCTGGCCGCCGGTGCCATTTGCGTGCCCTTCATTTTGATTGCTGAGTTGGCCTTTCGTCCGCCGATTTGGCTCTTAATTCTGGTCGCTTTGCCGTTCACTGCGGCCGTCTGCATCGGCTTGTTGCGTCCCTTCAAGGCACTGATGTTTGCCATGCAATGGCGCTATCGGGCAGGCGAAGGCCGACAGGCTCGAAAGATTCCCCATGACTAAGCCGCCACTCGTCGAAACCCCAGAAGGTTGGGTTCCTGCAGGTCTGAAAGTGCGCGGCAAGGCCAGTGGAACTCAAACCCCTGCCACCGCCAAGGCCCAACCCGCCGTAACGCCACCTGCCGCACCGAGCATGCCTGAACCGATGCCCGAAGAGCCCGCCACCGAAGTTCCTGAAGCCAAAGCCGCCTCAGACTCTCAAGCCAGCTTTCGCCCCATGCCGGTTTTGACCATCCTGTCGATCATCTGCTTGGGCATCTTATACATGCTCGGTGATTGGCAATGGGCCAAGTATGTTGAGAAGTCGCGTGCGCCCGCACTTAGTGCCGCCACCGCACCCGTTTCCGTTGCAGCTGCCTTACAATCGTCCCAGCCTGAGTATCGCCCCGTTGAGCTGACAGGCTTGGTTGACCCGCGCAGCGTCAACGTGCGCGCGCTGCGCGATGGCATAAGTGGCTATCGCATCTTCACGCCAGTGGTTTTGGAAGATGGCTGGATTTTTGTTGATCGTGGCTTTGTCGCCGAAGCCGATGCCGACAAGGTGCCAGCATTGGCTGGTCAGATCAGTTACCGGGGTGTGCTGCGTAAAGGCGCTAAGGCCAACAGCTTTACACCCGATAATGATCCCATCGTGAAGGATTGGTTTTGGCCAGACTTGCCGGCCATGGGAGCCAGTTTGAAGCTAACAGGTGGGTCGCCTGCTTATTATGTCGCCCTCAATCTGGTCGACCCGTTGGCGACCGGTCAGACGCAAATCAATCCTTGGGCCGATAGCAAAGGCGCTAATCAAATCCCCCCCGAAAGACACTTAGGCTATGCCTTAACATGGTGGGGGTTTGGCTTCGCGCTCATCGGGGTCTATACGGGGCTGCATATCCGTACCGGCCGACTGCGATTTGGACGCTCCCCCTCCTAAACTTCAACACGATAAAGCAAAATCATGCGCTATATTTCGACCCGTGGCGGGTCCCCTTCTGTTTCCTTCCTTGACGCTCTTCTGACTGGCCTCGCGCCAGACGGCGGCCTCTATGTGCCTGAGAGCTGGCCACGCTTAAGTGCGGAGCAAATCCGCGCGGCCGCGACCGCCCCCTATGCGGATACCGCAGCGGCGGTCCTGTCCTTGTTTGCTGGCAAAGACCTCAGCATGGGGGAAGCCACCGGCCTGACCGAAGAAGCCTATGGCGGCCAGTGGGCCAATCCGGGCATCACGCCGGTGCAACAAGTTGGGCCTGGGGACTATATTTTAGAATTATTCCACGGGCCATCTTTGGCCTTTAAAGACATTGCGATGCAATTGTTGGCCGGGCTATACAGCCTTGCGCTGGAACGCCGCGATGCGCGCTTGGCGATTGTGTGCGCCACCTCGGGCGATACTGGTGGGGCAGCGGTGGAAGCGTTGAAAGAAACCGACCGTGTGGACCTATTTGTCCTAATGCCCAAGGGGCGCGTGTCAGATGTGCAGCGCCGCTTTATGACTGCTTCGGGTGGCGACAATGTGCATGCACTCAATATCGACGGTGACTTCGACACGGCCCAAGCTTTGGTTAAAGCGATGTTTGCCGACAAGGCTTTCGCGCAAGGTGTTGCGCTCTCGCCTGTAAACTCCATCAATTGGGCGCGCATCATGGCGCAGTCGGTCTATTATGTGGTGGCCTCTGCAGCACTTTCTGCCGCAGGCCCTGTTAACTTCACCGTGCCATCGGGCAATTTCGGCGACGCTTTGGCAGGCTATGTCGCCAAGATGATCGGGGCACCGATTGGCCGCATCATGATTGCAACCAATGCGAATGACGGGATCGCTAAAGCCTTTGAAACCGGCACCTATGCCAAGTCCCAAGCAAGTCTAGCAACCTTAAGCCCGGCGATGGACATTAGCGTAGCCAGCAATTTTGAGCGCATCATTTTTGAAGCCGTCGGCCGCGATGCTGCGGTTTTGAGAAAGCTCTATGACCAGTTCGGCCAAAGCGGTTCGTTTGACATTCCAGCACCCGCACTCGCCATGTTGAAGCAGCATTTTGACGCGTTTGGCGTTGATGACCAAGAAACACGTTGGGCCTTGGCCGATTGTTTTGAACAGACCGGTGAGGTTCTGTGCCCGCATACGGCTGTGGGCTGGCGCGCCCGCTTTGGTGAGGATGAGATTAAAGGTGCCCGCGTCTTGCTAGCTACCGCTCACCCAGCGAAGTTCCCAGAAACGGTTGAGGCTATCTTGGGCCAAGCACCCGGCCTTCCGCGCCATTGCGCCGATCTTCTCGACCGCAATGAAGTCATGGTGGACATGCCGGCTGATGTAGCTGCCGTCAAAGCCTATATCCGTGGCCATATCGGCACCACAGCATGAGCGCTGCAAGCTTAAAGACCCTCTCCAATGGTGTGCGTCTTTTGATGGACCCGATCCCGGGCCTCGCGAGTACCTGCGTAGGTGTCTGGATAAAGGCAGGCACGCGATCTGAGACGATGCGCGAAAATGGCATCGCCCATCTCTTGGAGCATTTGGTTTTCAAGGGCGCTGGTGGGCGCGATGCGCGCACCTTGGCTGAAGAGGCAGAAGGCCGTGGGATCTATCTCAATGCCGCTACGGGTTATGAGCGCACGGGCTTTTTCGCCCGCTGCCTTGCCGATGATGCGTCGTTTGCGCTCGGTTTGACGACAGACCTCGTCTTGACGCCCCACTTGCGGCCGGAAGATTTGGCGCTCGAAAAAGGGGTGGTGCTGCAGGAGATTGGCGAGGCCTTTGACGATCCTGAAGATCGCTGTGGGGTGCTCCACCAGTTTGCAGCTTTCCCAGATCATGCTTTGGGTCGCCCCATTTTGGGCGATGAAGCCAGCCTTGCAGGGATTGATCAAGCGGCGATCTATGCTTTCCGTGGCCGCGCCTTTGCCCCGTCGACCATGCTGGTCGCCGTATCAGGGGCGTTGGATGAAGCAGAGATCGAAGATCAAGTTGAACGCGCCTTTGGCGACTTAGCCCCGTTTGATCCCCCCGCGACCGAGCCCGCCAAAGTCGGCGGCCGGGCATTGAGCGAGGTGCGGGACGCAGAACAAGTTCATCTGACCTTCTCCTTACCCGGGCCGCGTATGGGTGGCGAAGAGGCGATTGCGGCGCGGGTGATGTGTGAAATTTTGGGCGGCGGCATGGCGTCGCGTCTGTTCCAAGACCTGCGCGAGACCCGTGGCCTTGTCTATTCGGTTGAGGCGTTCTGCGACCTTTATGAGGATACAGGCCGTATTTGCGTCTCCGTCGGCTGTGGTCCGGCCGACGCTGGCGATGTCGCACGCCGCACGGCCGATCATTTGGTGCAAATGGCCGAGCACGGCCCAACGCCCTTAGAACTTAAACGCGCGGTTCGCATTCTCGAAGCCAGCTTGATGATGGCCGCTGAAAGCCCTGCGGCCCGCTGTGAAGCCGCTGTCAGCCAGACCTTGCTCTATGGTCGCCCCTTGCCGCTGGCTGAAGTATCGGCACGGATTAGGCGCGTTGAGGCACCCGCCGTGCAACAGGCTGCCCGCGTGGCTGTCGCTGCTGCCGAACAGGGTTTAGCTGCCGCAGCAGCGATTGGACCGGCCGCAGGGCTTGCGGCGGCACCCCTTTTCACGGCAAGCTTCGCCTAAACCGCAAAAAGGGCCCAAACGGGGTGTTTCTCAATCTGGTCAATCCAAGCGAAAGCAAATTGCGCCTCGAAGGTGAGGGTGTCTATTTGCGCGAAGCGACCAAGGGCGACTATCAGGCTTGGGCAGGTTTGCGGGCGGCAAGTGAGACTTGGCTGGTGCCATGGGAACCTGAATGGCGTTTCGATGAATTGTCGCGCGCTTGCTATCTGTGGCGTCTGCAAGGCTGGCGGCATGACGTCAAATTGGGCTTAGCTTCGCCGTTCTTGGTGTTTCGTTCCAGCGATGATGCGCTGGTCGGCGGGGTGAACATCTCCAATATCCGCCGCGGCGTGGCGCAAGATTGCACGATTGGCTATTGGGTCGGTCAACCGTTTGCGCGGCAGGGCTTTACCCGAGCTGCAGTCCGCGCCGTTGTATCCTATGCGTTTGGACCGCTCGGTCTACACCGCGTCCAGGCGGCCTGCGTGCCGACAAACTTCCGCTCCCGAGGGCTGCTGGAAAGCATCGGCTTTCAGGAAGAGGGACTGGCCAGACACTATCTGAAGATCAATGGCGAATGGAAGGACCACGTCCTTTATGCCATTTTGGCCAATGAATTTCATGAAGGCCTGTTGAAGGTTTAAGGCGCTTTGGCCGGTCGGGTGAGTTGCGTCACGAATTGCGAACCGAAAGGATCGCGCTTCTCGAGTTGCGCAACTGTACGCGGGGCTAAGCGCAGCTAGTGGCTCACGCGGTCCTTTAAAGGCGAACGAGATGGTGCGGTCCTGTAGGACTGTGCCCTATGGCTCGGAGCGCGCTGCCTCTGCGCCGGGGCAGACGTGTAGCGCCCGCATTCTGCGGTGGGTATTGCAGGTTGAGGACAACTAAACTGAATAGAAGGCCAAAACAGAGCCCTCGTACTTGCAAAAAGTAGCAAACTTGCCTGCCGTAGTATCTCCATCGTGGAGCATATGACCGTGTCAAATGTCGAGAAAATCAGCGTTGCGTTAACGGCCGAAATGGCCATCATGCTCAAAGAAACTGTTAGTTTTGGTGCTTATGCATCGTCGAGTGAATTGATCCGCGAATGGCGAGAGCGCAGAGAGTATCGTGCCAAGGCCAGCGAACGGTTGGGTCAACTCTGGGACGTTGGCGTTATGAGCGGCGAGGCCGTGGATGGCCCGGATGCTATGGCCCAAATCCAAGATAAATTAGCCAAAACGACTGTTAGCAAGACCGCCGCGTGACCTATCGTCTGCTGCCGCAAGCGATAAGCGATATCGAAAAATGAGGTCGCCACGTTTTGAGGTGGACCCCGGATTTCGGACAGGGAGTTAAGCTGGTATCATCTTGAGAAAGGGTGAGACCTGATATGAATAAGAGAAATATGGCAAGCCCGCCATTTTCAACACCGACCAAGGCGGCCAGTTCACCTGCCCTGGCTTTGTTGACGTGCTTATCGATGCCAATATCCAAGTCTCGGGCAAGGGCCAGTGGATGGACAACGTGTCTATCGAGCGGCTGTGGCGGTGGTTGAAATATGAGTGCGTCTATATCCACTGTTATAAGCCACCAAACACCGCGCTGTTTGCCACGAAAAGCGGCCAGTTATTGCCACTGCGGCGGTCAGCCGGGACAGAAAAGCGGACAGCCAACTGCAAGAAATGTTCCCTGATCACAACCGCCGCCTCAAGGCCAACCCTCCACCCCTTGTGTCCGCAAACATCAATTGTGAAGCTTGTCCTATGGTCTGCTTTGCGCCAAGGGTGGACGCTACCGGCGGTGTTGATCGTTGATCGAAAGCGGACATTCTCTTGGCGTGGCATCGGGTTGCGGCCTATTGGTTGCAGTCAGGCAGGACTGCACCACACTCGATTACTTAGGCTGCATGCTTATACTAGCGAACTCAGCTCTTATTGACTTCGGTGCATCTCAAAGCTGAAATACACCCTGAGGCTAGTTTAGAGGAAACGTGATGACAAACAAATCTGTCCTGTTTTACATGAGTGTGTCTGTTGCTTTCATGGCGGCAACTCTATCTTCAAATTTCAGCCTGCCACCTTCGGATAGGTCGCTTTGGGCGATTTTAGGTAATGGACTCCTTGGAGTTGTTCCGGCTGCGCTCACCCTAATGATTGGGCTGACGTTAGCGCCAAAGGAGTTGAAGTTGTACTTGAATAAGCGAGTTTGAAACGCGCAGGCTTTGTAAAAAAACAACTTGAGCCTTTCTGCTTTGCGGGCTGCTCGCCTTCAGATTTTTGATTTTGTGTTTTGTTTGGACTAGATTAACGCAAAACGGAGTACTCGAATGTTACCAGAGCTTAAATTTTTAAGTAAATACCTTGGCGTCTCGGGGGCAAAAATCTTCCTCGGAACGTTGTTCGTTGGGTGCGCCGTTTTGCTAATTGGAATAGTTTGGGCAGTTAATTCATTAATTGAGTTGCAATAGCCCAATTGTTGCTTTGAAGTGGGGCAATCAGCTTGTCGTTAGCGGTTCGTTGTAGCGAGATAGATATTGTTGTTTTCTCTCTCAATGGCTGTGGTGCCTGTGTGAGACTCAAGCAAATGATTGCGAGCATTTAGGCCAATTCGAGCGATCCTAAGCGGACCATCTCCTTTCG
>JBEAVQ010000019.1:0-31734 GCA_041160865.1 Pseudomonadota bacterium
GGCCTCACACCCTACGAATACATCTGCAAATGCTGGACAAAAGAGCCTCACCGGTTCACATAAAACCTGCACCATCAAACTCCGGGACCAAACATCTAGCTTCCCGATTCCCATGTTTGCACATTGTTTGAGCGTCCGAGGAGGCAGTTAAGCCAGCCCAGCCCCGAGCAAATCTCGGGCGCTGAGACTGATATTTCACGGTGCCGTAACTCTCAAAGAAGCCCTCAACGATGTTGGTAATCTCTTGGAGCCATTCTTCGTCGGGAGCATAACTGCTGTGGCTTGTTTGATACCAATGCGATGTCTGGGCCTCGATTGGGGCGGTTAAGCGAAAAATCATATGGTTGAGAGATGCAGGGCGCAAAAGACCCTCCTGTATCAACAAAGCGATGCGGTCGTGCCAAAACTGCTTGATTTCGGCGTTGCCAGCCAACGCGATGACACTGGCCTGCTCTCTCACGTGGGAATCCATCCGAACCAAAATGGTTTGGCAGAGCGAGAATTGTTTGAAATAGGGCTCTTGTAAGAGGGACGCATAGTGTTGCGCCAATTCAAGTAAGTCCAACATCGAATTGGCGTGTAATGGACATTTTTTCATCGCCTCGACAATCAATTGTTGTCCAAGAGCCAACGCTTCCAGGTGCAGGTCATCGCGACTGGGGAATAATCGATCGAGGGTCGCAGACGATATACCAGCGCGCGCTGCAATGTTAGGCATTTGGGCGCTTATGAAACCCATTTCCGCCCATTCTTGCAGGACTGCAGCCAAGACGAGATACGAGCGCGTGCCGTCATCTTGACGAGAGATCGTCACCGACAATCGTTCGCATATCTGCTGTTCGAAAAACAAGTACGGCTTAGGATGCGCTGACGCAGCAGTCATGACTAACCCTTTTTGAGCGTTTCCTCTGACCGGTTGGCCAAATAAAATGCAAGTCGATTGAGTTGGTTAGAGAGGTAGAGGCTGATCATTCTTTGTCCTTTAGGTGCCTAAAAAGTTTAGAAGGCTGCTAGGTCGAAATCCGAATTAGAGAGGACTTTCTGCTTATTGAATTTCTCGGTGCCATAAAGCTTGAATAAATCGCATACGACTTTTTGGGCATCAGCCTGCCAATTGCCATCAGGCGCACTCGCTAATGGCCCCATCTTGAACCAAGGGACTGACTGTATCTCAAAGGCACCTTCAGCATGGCACCCCTGCCACTCATGTTGATCCAACCGTACCCAACCCGCGTCAGCCAAATTTTGGATTTTAGCATACCAGATTTGCTTGATCTTGATATGATTTTCGGATGCAATCGCGCTGACATCGGCTCGGAACTCTGGTTCCTGCAACATGATGCTTTGGGCAAGTAACATTTGCTGTGGTGCCGGTTGGGATACCGTCTTGGCATAATTGCAAAGCAGGGCCGTCAAGTCGCGGATCGGGTTTGGATGTTCGCTATAGGTTGCAAGCGCATCCAGTAAGATTGAGTTGCCGAACTTAAGGGCTTCACAATACAGGACTGTCTTCTCTGGGAATTGCTTATATAGGGTTGCCGTCGACATGCCGGCACGGTTCGCGATGCTGGCAACTTGTCCCTTTGTATAACCTACTTCTGTCCATTCCTGCAGAACGCTTGCAAGCGTGCGATTTCTGCGCGCTTTCACATCGTGGCGGCGAACAGCTGCCTTGAGATAGCGCCGGACTTGATCATCGAACGCAAGGCCACTGTCAGGAGGATTGGCTTCAGCCCCCAAAGCTTTTCCGCCCAGACTCTGATCTTCTTGCAGCGCAAGCGTAAACTTATCCAGTTTAATAAACATACAGCCTCTTTTTCCCCATCTGCGTTACGGCCGGTGCCCATGCCCCCAAGCTGACACTTTGTATCCAATCCGCCGCGAGCCGGACTCGGCCCTCGAAGGATCGTCTTGCCGTATCCAAACCTTTGAGCTTGCTAGCTCCCCACAGGACGCCATCTTAAGAGTTGGTCAGAAAAATTTACCGAAAAGTAAAGTGGTTGCTTAGTAGTGACTTAAGTAGTAATACGAATCAAATTCAAAATAAATATTCAATTACAGTTAACGCTTAAAATAGTATAAAAATCAGTATCTTATCGATTAAAAATTCACTAATTTCGCCAGTGAAGTGTGTAGTATAAAATTCTAAATATATTTTAGAGAAAATTTAATCTCAATGTACAAAAAATCTAATCAAATTTACTTTTACGTATTTTTGAATTTTGAGGCTATTTGTTACCCCCGAATTTGTGGGCAGATGTGAGCCTTCGCGCCGAAGGCCGGCAACGCTGTCAACAGGGTATTGTTATAGGTGCTATGAGAGTGGCTTTACGCTTTCGCGTTCGCTGCTTCTAAGCCGTCCATCGCTTCCTCTGGTGTGTCCACACAGAAGAAGGAGTCGCGAAATGCCTCAGGCGTGAATTTCGTCTCGATCGTGGCTTCAATCAAATCGACAAAAGGTTGCCAGAAAGCCCGACCCACAAACACGACCGGCTTTTGGTGGAGCTCCAAGCGTTGCCATGATAGTGTCTCAACCACTTCTTCCAAAGTGCCTATCCCTCCAGGCAGGACGATGAACGCGTCGGATTCAGCAAACAAACCCCATTTGCGCTCATGCATCGTCTCAACCATGCGGGTCTCAAAGGCAGGATTTGGCTTTTCCCACTTGGTCAGAAAGTGCGGCATAATGCCTAGAACTTCGCCGCCTGCCTCATGGGCCGCACGAGAGGAGGCCCCCATCAAACCGACATTGCCACCGCCATAGACAAGGCGTACGCCACGTTTGGCAATTTCTTGGCCCATTTTGGTAGCAAGCTCGAGAAATGTAGGGTCTACTTTATTGGATGAACCACAATAGACGCAGACAGATTTCAGTTTAGTCATGCCGTATTCCTTAAGCGTACGTCCGAGTATGCGCCCGACTCACTTCAGGGTCGCACCTGATTTTGCGTGCGCTATATGCATGTTTCCTGACAATTGTGCATCAGGCCTTCCCAGCAAACACATTTAGGCTGTTCAACCCCTGCCAAGATTGCCTATGTGCTAAGTATGAGAAAAGGTGAACGCACAGCTTCCGACGCAGCCAATGAGATTTCACCCATCGGACGGGCCTTAGCGCGCTTAGTGCGCTTGATTGGTGGGCTGGATACACCAGAGCTGCGTGTTCGGGTGGGGTTAGCCCTCGGCCTAACGCTCGTTTCCAAGGTTTTCATTGTCGGCGCACCTTTGGTTCTGGCTAATGCCGTAAATGGCCTAAGTAGCGGCAACAATCCGTCCTGGGACGCTGTGTTTCTAATGGCGATTGGCGCATGGGCGTTAATGCGGTTTTTGGGGTCTGGTGCACCACAATTGCGCGACACCATTTTCCAGCCTGTCAGTGAGGAAGCACAAAGGCGGGCAGGGGTTGCCGTTTTCGGCCATGTGCATGCCCTTGGGATCCGTTTCCATCAATCCAAGCGCACGGGCGCAGTATGGCGTACGATTGAACGGGGTATTCGCGCCATCGACTTTTTGACCCGCTTTGTCGCGTTCAACATTGGGCCAACCTTGATTGAGCTCGTGATGGCAGCAGTCGTCTTGGGTGTGCGCTATGGCTGGTTCTTTGCTTTGATCGCGGCTTCAACCGTCGTGGTCTATACGATCATTACCTTGGCTATCACGGAGTGGCGCCTGCAATATCGTCGCGACATGAATGATGCCGACAGCGAAGCAACAGGCCGGGCAGTCGATTCCTTGATGAATTTCGAAACCGTCAAAGCCTTTGCCGCAGAAGCGCGCGAGACCGAGCGCTATAATCAAGCGGTTCGAACCTATGCCAGAGCTTCGGTGCAATCCAACGCGACCCTCCAAGGCCTCAATGCTGCGCAAGGCTTTATCCAAAATTTGGGGCTGGCAGCCATGGTGGCAGCTGCAGGCTATGCGATCTCCCGCGGCACGATGGGGGCAGGCGATATAGCCGCGGTGACGCTTGTCATGCTGAACCTGTATGGGCCACTCAATATTTTGGGATTTGCATGGCGCGAAATCAAACAAAGCTCCATCGACATGGAAGCCATGTATGCGCTGCTTGATGAACAGCCGGACATTGCCGACAAGCCGACAGCGATAGCTTTGAACGTCAGCCAAGGCGAGGTCCAATTTGACCGTGTCGCTTTTGTCCATGATGGTCGCCATGCTGGGCTATCCGACGTCTCGTTTTCCATCCCCAGTGGCAAGACTGTCGCGATTGTCGGCCCATCTGGTTCGGGCAAGTCCACCATCGTGCGCCTACTGTTTCGCTTCTATGATCCACAAGCCGGGGCCGTTCGCATTGATGGCCAGGATTTGCGCGATGTGACCCAAGAGAGCGTGCGCGCGGCTATTGGCCTCGTGCCCCAAGACGTTGTGCTATTCAATGACACTTTGGCCTATAACATCGCCTATGGGCGTCCAGATGCCACGCATGAGGAAATAGCCGATGCGGCCAAAATGGCGCGCTTAGAGGGCCTAATCGCAGCAGCGCCTATGGGGCTGCAAACCAAAGTGGGTGAGCGCGGCTTGAAACTGTCAGGTGGGGAGCGTCAGCGTGTCGGCATCGCCCGTGCGCTCCTGAAAAACCCACCGATTCTCGTGCTTGATGAAGCAACCTCCAGCCTCGACTCCGTTACCGAAGCCGAAGTTCGTGAAGCGTTAGAAGATGCTGCCAAAGGCCGCACAACATTGGTGGTCGCCCACCGCTTGTCGACCGTAGCGGATGCGGACGAAATCATCGTGCTGGCTGATGGCAAAGTTGCCGAACGCGGCAGCCATGACGAGCTCTTGGCTAAAGGCGAAGTCTATGCCGAGTTGTGGGAGATGCAGGCCCGCATGAATGCTCAAGTAGTCGCTGAAACTCCTCACGCCGCCCATTCTTAGTCAAGCCGCCATTCAAGCTTGACCGCGCCTGGCCGATCTCTTTCTTAGACTGTCCTTTGGGGGTGGAGGAAAGTGGCTCCCCGAGTAGGGCTCGAACCTACGACAAAGCGATTAACAGTCGCTTGCTCTACCAACTGAGCTATCGGGGAACACTTGGAGGCGCGCGTTATACCGCCACCTTCGGATCGTGCAAGCCTTTGATGCCGATTGAATGCAGCAAGCTGCAGAACATCACACCTGAGGCACCTTAGACCACCACGCCCAAAAAAAGCGGGGAGCCGTTGCGGGCCCCCCGTCAAGATCGGGTATGGTGGGGTATCTTCCGAGGAAGACTGGATCAGTTAATATGATTCTAACCTTAATGCCTGGTTAATATGGCTATTACTGATTGGTAATTAATTCCGCTTTACTAGCGCACTTCTGTTACAAAATCGGCAGTAGGGCGGCGCACCTTCTGCAGATTTACCAGCCAATCGCCTTCTTCTTGACGATAGCCTAAGGGTACGATGACAACACTGCGTAGACCGCGCTCACCAAGGCCCAAAATCTTGTCCACAGCGGCTGGGTCAAAGCCTTCCATTGGCGTGGCATCCACGTGGGCTTCAGCGGCAGCAACCATCGCTACACCTAAGCCGATATAAGCCTGACGGGCAGCATGCTGATAATTAGCTTCCGCATCGCGTTGCGGATAGGTCGCCAACAACATGTTGCGATAATTTTCCCAGCCTTCGTTTTTAAAGCCGCGGACTTCATTGGTCAGGTCAAACATGTGATTGATGCGCTCAACTGTATAATTGTCCCAAGCCGCAAAAACTAAAACATGCGAGCCTTCGGTGATCTGGGCCTGATTCCACGCCGCGGCTTGGATTTGCGCGCGAACTTCTGGATTGGTGACCAAAATCACTTCGTAAGGCTGCAAACCGCTCGAAGTCGGGGTGAGACGAATCGCTTCAAGGATGGCCGTAATCTTGTCTTCGCTGACTTGTTTGCTCGGGTCCATTTTCTTGGTTGCATAGCGCCAATTGAGCTGATCGATAAGCATATGAGTTTCCTTCTGGTGATCAGCGTATTGCCGATTGGATGACATCTGGGGTGCGAGCGGGCGCGATGTAATAGGGGGGACTGTAAGGGGGCGGCTAGTTGGCCACAGCGACACCTTTTTGATGTATTCAGGCAGATCGCGGTAAGCTCAATTTCACCCGAGGATACCATGTTCACCCATATAGTTGTTGGCAGCAATGATCTCGACAAAGCAGCCGCATTTTACGATGCGGTGCTTGGCCCGCTAGGCCTGCATCGACAGGAAAATGCCGCGGTCGACCGCCTTGTTTATGTCGGTGCAGAAACTGGGGCGTTTCTTGTGACGAGACCTCTGGATGGGCAAAGCGCGCAGGCGGGAAATGGCGGTACTGTTGGTTTCGGGCTGCAACGCCGGCAGCACTGGATACATTTTGTGCCGCTGGCCTTGTAGCCGGTGGCCAAGATAAAGGGCCGCCCGGCCAGCGCCCTAGCGGTGAGCGCATGACTTATGGGGTTTATTTGCGGTCGCCGGAGGGGCGCAAGTTTTGTGCGTTTGCCCGGATTTAGCGTGCTCCCTCATCCCAATTTTATCGATAAAACACCACTTCAAACTCAATACCATTGTCGT
Source organism: Pseudomonadota bacterium (assembly GCA_041160865.1). Lineage (GTDB taxonomy): Bacteria > Pseudomonadota > Alphaproteobacteria > Caulobacterales > Aquidulcibacteraceae > Aquidulcibacter. The sequence goes on from JBEAVQ010000019.1 coordinate 6,542, forward strand.
GGAAGAAATAGAAACGGCGGCCGGGCTCATTATCGCCATGGTTGAAACGCGTTAGGCCTTGAGCGACCACTTTGGCTTCCACTTTGTTTAGGTCTTCGACAAAGATGGCAATATGCTTGAGCGGTATCCCTTTAAGAAAGTCGAAGCTTTGGCCCACTCGTGGGCGATAAAAGGCAAGATATTGGTCTGCTGTCCCGACATGGACCCTATAACCGACACAGCGCGCGGGTCCAGACCAGCGGATCTGCCAGTCAAACAAGTCGACCAATAGAGCGGCGTTTGGTCGGCATCGGCCACCGTGACATTGACATGTTCGAGGAAAGCATTGGTCATTTGAGAAGCTCCTAGCGTTAGTGCTGACCTGACAGACGGTCTCATGCAACCTCAACCTAGATTGAAGTCTAGCTCTAGGATTAAGGAATTCGTAGTGCAGGCACATGACGTTTTGAGCATCTGAGAAATCGCCAATCGGGTCGACCTCTCGATCTCGGCAATCCGCTTTTATGAGGCCCGAGGTATCATCATCGCGCACCGCAGCTCGTGCCAACAAAGGCGATATCATCCCGCCGATTTTCGTCGCTTGTCCTTCATTAAGATCGCCCAATAACTTGGGTTGAGCTTGGATGAGATCAAAGCAAAGCTTGATCGTTTGCCACTGGGGCGGCCGCCAAATGCCCGCTACTGGCGCAGTATCAGCCAAGCTATTGCCGCGACGCTCGACACCAAAATTCAGGCTCTCACCAAAACGCGGGACCGTCTCGATGGCTGTATTGGCTGTGGCTGCCTGTCCTTAGAGACCTGTGCTCTATTAAATCCCGGTGACCAAGCCAAAAAACATGGGGCTGGGCCACGTTATCTGATGGGCGATGACATTCTAGCGAGCGGCACGGGTTAATCACAGAATCGGAAAAAAGAGAGATGGGTTTTGGAGGCCTCGCCCGGAATCGAACCGGGGTACACGGATTTGCAATCCGCTGCGTCACCACTCCGCCACGAGGCCTTCTAGACGCAGAAGCAGGCGGGTGGATGGGCGATGTAACAGAGCATGCCTTAAGCGGCAATGAATGTCTGCAGGTTGGTGCTGCAACTAAAGCGCGATGCTGACGGCTTTGGACAGTTATCCATTCTTGCCCGCAAGACCCAATTCCCTGTAATGAGCCTCTCACAGAATTGACTGGCTTCAAGCAAAGGTACGGGGACCGACATGGATTTTGCGGCAGCACGCGACACGATGATCGAAAGCCAAGTGCGTACCAATGATGTCAGTGATCTGGCATTACAAGGTGCTATGCGCGTTGTTGAGCGCGAGAAATTCGTCGTCGAGGAAAAGCGCGCATTTGCTTATGCCGAGGTGACTTCCCCGACACCGTCTGGCCGTTGGTTATGGAAGCCGCGGGATTTTTCGAAATTGGCTCAAGCTGCGAACGTCATGGCAGGCGAACGGGTTTTGGTGATTGGCGGTGCCGGCGGCTATAGTGCTGCTGTTTTCGCCGCCTTGGGCTGTACTGTTACCCTGTTGGACGATGTGGCTGTTGAGGTCGCTGGGGTTAGCAGTGTTGTGGGCGTATTAGACGCTCCACCTGCCGGCCCATTTGACGTGGTTTTTGTCGATGGTGGGGTCGAGACATTCCCAGATTCTTGGACAAATATTCTTGCAGAGCAGGGCCGCTTGTGCGTCGTCGTTCTGAAAGGACCAATGGGCACAGCCAATATCTTTACTAAGGGTGGAGCAAATGTCGCTGGACGCGTTGTTTTTGATGCGACGGTTCCTGTCTTGCCGGGCTTTTCAGTCGCGCCTGCATTTGCGTTTTAACGAATTGTTGTCAGATTCGCGGCATCGCTAGACTTTGATTGGCAATCCACGTTAGCTTACTGAACTTCATGTGCGATTCGCACACCATGGGGATATTATGAGCGCCGCAGACGCACAAGCCGAACCGACTATGGAAGAAATCCTGGCCTCGATCCGCCGGATTATTTCTGAAGATGATAGTGCAGCTCCAGCAGCTGATGCAGCGCCTATGGCGGAACCCGATTTCGGTGATGAAGTTTTAGAGCTGAATGAGCCTGTAATGGAAATGCCGGAAACGGTCTCTCCAGATTTCGACTTTGACGCTTTGCCGATCGATGATGAGCCAGAAGTCGCACTGGAAGAAATTATTGTCCAAGATCGCTGGGAAGAGCCTGAACTAATAGCACCGCCAGCTCCTGTCGCTTCAGCTCCCGTCGCTGCACCCGTCGCTGCACCGGTCTATGCACCGGCACCAGAGCCTGAGCCATCACCATTCCCATTCGATCAGGGTCTCGTCAGCAATCCGATTGCCGACAAAACATCAACCGTGTTTGCGAAATTGGCCCCCAATACCACGCTGCCCGGCATGTTTATCTCCGGCAATACGGTGGAGGCGATGGTTGGCGAGCTTATCAAGCCGATGTTGAAAGACTGGCTTGATGCGAATTTGCCCCGCATTGTGGAAGAAAAAGTCGAAGCCGAAGTCGCACGGATCGCCCGTCGCTCCTTCTAGGACTGCGCTTTCGGCCCAAAGGGCTGCTTCCAACAGCAGAAAGTCTTCAAAAGAACGACGTTGGCATGGTATGCCAACGTCGCTTTTGTTTGGTGCCAGTGGGACTGATCCCCGCCGCCCACACCACATTTACTCGGGACACACATGTTAGAAAGTCATTTTTCCGCACAAGCTGCTGAGCCTCGCCTTTATGTGGCGTGGGAACAATCTGGCGCGTTTAAGCCAAAGGCCGATCCAGACGCCGAGACTTTCTCCATCGTCATTCCGCCTCCGAATGTTACGGGATCCCTGCACATTGGCCACGCGCTGAATTGCACGTTGCAAGATATTTTGTGTCGATTTGAGCGGCTGCGCGGCAAGTCAGTCCTATGGCAACCAGGCCTCGATCATGCAGGTATTGCGACCCAAATGGTGGTTGAGCGCCAAATGGCGCAAGGCGGCACCAATGAAAATCGTCGGACATTGGGGCGGGGAAAATTCCTAGAGCGCGTCTGGTCTTGGAAGGCCGAGAGCGGCGGGACGATCACCACCCAACTCAAGCGCTTGGGCGCGTCGTGCGACTGGAGCCGTGAACGCTTTACTTTGGATGAGGGCTTGTCTGCGGCTGTGCGCAAGGTCTTTGTTCAACTCCATAAAGAGGGCCTGATTTACCGCGATAAACGCTTGGTCAATTGGGACCCGCACTTTGAAACCGCCGTCTCGGACCTCGAAGTAGTCAATGAAGAGCGGGCAGGGCATTTTTGGCACTTCAAATATCCGCTGGAAAATGGCGAGACCTATCAGTTCCCCATCGCGTTTGACGAAGACGGCGAGCCAACAGAGTTTGAAACCCGCGACTATATTTCGATCGCCACCACGCGCCCAGAAACCATGCTGGGCGATGGTGCGGTGGCTGTCCATCCCAGTGACAAGCGTTACGCGTCGATTGTGGGCAAGCGTTGTTTGCTGCCGCTGGCAGATCGTTTGATCCCGATCATCGCCGACGAATACCCAGACCCTGACTTTGGCTCAGGTGCGGTGAAGATCACCGGTGCGCACGACTTCAACGACTATAAGGTCGCCCGTCGCCACAATATCGAGATGTTCATTCTGCTCGATACCAAGGGCCGGATGTTGGATGCCGACTATATCCCCGAAGCCTATCGCGGACTCGACCGGTTTGACGCGCGCAAGCAAGTGGTGGCCGATATTGATGCGCGCGGCCTGATGCTCAAAGTCGAAGACAAGCTGATCACCCAACCCTTGGGTGAGCGTTCTGACGTCGTGATCGAGCCAATGTTGACCGACCAATGGTATGTCGATGCAGCTAAGCTTGCCGCTAATGCACTCAAGGCGGTGGAAAGCGGCGAGACCAAGTTCGTGCCCGAAAGCTGGACGGCCACCTATTACCAATGGATGCGCAATATCGAGCCTTGGTGTGTCTCGCGCCAACTCTGGTGGGGGCATCGGATTCCGGCTTGGTATGATGAAGAGGGCCAAATCTTCGTCGAAGAAACCGAAGCCGAAGCCCATGCTGCGGCCAAGGCCAAACATGGCCGTGATGTGACTTTGATCCAAGACGAAGACGTTCTCGATACTTGGTTCTCGTCTGGGCTTTGGCCGTTCTCGACGCTTGGCTGGCCTGAAGACACGGCAGAGATGAGCCGCTTTTATCCAACCAGTACCTTGGTGACGATGTTTGACATCATTTTCTTTTGGGTTGCCCGGATGATGATGTTTGGCTGTCACTTCACCGGCAAAGCGCCTTTTTCGACCGTTGTGATCCACTCCCGCGTTGTGGATGAGAACGGCAAAAAGATGTCGAAGTCTAAGGGCAATATCATCGACCCGACGGTTCTGATTGACACCTATGGTGCTGACGCGCTGCGCTTCACCCTCGCCATTGCCGCTGGCCCCGGCCGCGATATCCGCATGAGCGATAAGCGGGTGGAAGGTTACCGGAATTTCGGCACGAAACTGTGGAATGCCGCCCGCTTTGCCCAGATGAATGAATGCAGCCTGTGGGAAGCCTTTGAGCCGAGCGCAGTGAAGCACACGCTCAACCGCTGGATCGTGTCGGAATTGACCAAGACCGCTCATGGTGTCGAATCCGCTCTCTCAGCCCATCGGTTCGATGAAGCGGCCCAGATATCTTATGCCTTTGTCTGGGGCGTTTTCTGTGACCTCTATCTTGAGCTGGTCAAACCTTTGCTGAATGGCGAAGATGAGGAAGCCAAGTCTGAGACGCGCCGGACGGTTGCTTGGGTGCTTGATCAGATTTTGAAAATCCTGCACCCCTTCATGCCGTTTGTGACTGAAGAATTGTGGGACAAGACAGCCGAGTTTGGTCCAAAGCGGACGGGCCTGTTGATCAATGAAGCTTGGCCAAAACTTGATGTGAGCCTGATTGATGAAGCCGCCGCCGCTGAAGTTGGCTGGGTGGTCGATCTGGTCACGGGCCTTAGGTCTTTGCGCAGCGAATCCAATGTCCCTGCTGGGGCAAAGGTTCCCGCACTTCTAATCGGCGCGTCAAAAGAAACCGCGCTACGCTTGGAGCGCTATCAAGCTGAAATCGACCGCTTGGCGCGCTTGGATTATTCAGTGGTGGCCGATGCCGCGCCAGCTGGCAGTGTGACCTTTGTGTTGGGTGAAGCGATTGTCGCCATTCCTTTGGCGGGCGTCATGGATATTGGGGCGGAGAAGGCTCGTTTGTCCAAAGAGATTGCCCGCTGCACTAAGGAAATCGAGACGGTTTCCCGCAAGCTCGATAATCCAGGCTTTGTCGCCAAAGCACCTGCTGAGGTGATTGAAGAACAGCGCGAGCGTCGCGCCGCTTACGAAGCTGAAAAGCAGAAATACGAAGCGGCTTTGACCCGTCTGGGCTAAGACTTTGCATCCAACCTGTTGAACAAGCCTGCCTGATCGCGGGCTTGTTTACGTTTTTGATGTGTAATCGTCTGACTTAAACCGCGCTTCCCCTCTAGCATCGTGCGCTAAACGCGCTATCAATTCACCGATAATGCAGAGCCTGAACAGGCACGAACTCAGGGAACGTCCACATGGATTTCAATTTTACCGACGAACAAAACATGCTGCGGGACTCTATCGCTAAGCTGGTCCAGCAAAAGTATGATTTCGATACACGTCGCAAGGCCATTCATTCCGAAGTTGGCTGGCGGCCTGAGATCTGGGCTGAGATGGCTGAGATGGGTCTAATGATGGCCCCACTGCCGGAGTCCATGGGTGGCCTTGGTGGTGGTGCAATCGACACGCTCGTCATCATGGAAGAGTTTGGCAAAGGCTTGGTAGTTGAGCCTTTCATTCCGTCCGTTGTCGCCAGTGGCAATTTGTTGCGTGTGGCAGGCTCTGCCGCCCAACAAGAAGAACATGGTGGGCGCATCACCACGGGTGAGGGGATCTATGCCCTCGCCACCAGCGAGCCTAAGAGCCGCTATGACTTGGCCGATGTGTCGACCACTGCGAAAAAGGACGGCGCAGGCTATATCTTGAACGGCCATAAGTCGGTCGTAATTGGTGGGCCGCAAGCTGATACACTGATCGTAATCGCCCGCACGGCAGGTGGCCAGCGCGAGCGTGCCGGTCTGACGGCTTTCTTGGTGTCCAAGACCGCAGCAGGTGTATCGACGAAGGATTATCCAACCGTGGATGGCCTGCGCGGCAGCGACGTCTATCTGGAAAATGTTTCGGTTGGTGCTGATGCCGTAATCGGCCCGGTCGACGGGATCCTGCCAGCTTTGGAAGAGACCCAAGACAATGTCATCGCCGCTTTGTGCGCCGAGGCTGTCGGTGGCATGCGCGTCGCCCATGCCATGACTGTAGATTATGCCCGTCAGCGCAAGCAGTTTGGCGTCGCCATTGGCTCGTTCCAAGTCCTACAGCACCGCATGGTCGACATGTTCATGTGGACTGAGCAATCGACTTCGATGGCTTATCTCGCCGCCATTCGCTGTGGCGAAGATGACGTGCTGGAACGTGCCAAGGCTTGCGCAGGTGCCAAGACTCAAATCGGTCGCGGTGGTCGCTTTGTTGGCCAAAACGCGATCCAAATCTTTGGCGGTATGGGTATGACGGACGAGTTGGCCATCGGCCATTACTTCAAGCGCCTGACCATGATCGACACCCAAGCTGGCAGCGCCGATTGGCATTTGAAGCGCTATGCCGCTTTGAGCGCTGGGGAAAAGGCTGCGGCCTAAGCTTTAGGGCTTTCCCAAACATAGACATAATCAAAGGCCAGCCCAACGGGCTGGCCTTTTTGCTGAGCGGTCGTTCGTAAAGCCCTCTCTAAGTCGGCAACTTAGCTCTTTCTCGACGCGAGCTCACGCAGGTTGTTTTCATGATCCTCGCGCTTGAGGCGATAGGTCGACATGACTGCCAGCATGGTCAACCACAGAAATAGAATGGTTGGCACATAGAATAGGCCGAGGCGGGTTAGGGCCTCTTCTGGTATCTGGTCTGGCTTGACGCCAGCAGGGAATTGCGCCGCGGCCAAGACAAAGCCTGCCGTGATGACGCCAAGGCCTTGGACGGACTTGCGAATGAAGGTCGATGCTGCAAAAAAGATACCTTCGGACCGTCGACCAGTCTTGATTTCTGCATCTTCTACCAGATCTGCCAGCATGGATGCTGACAGAATTTGGAAGCAAATGATCAACCCGGTATCGACCATATTGGCGAGCATGACGATCCAGAACAGAGTTGGTTCGCCATTCTCTGGCATGACCCCCAGAAGACGCAGCACAATAGGGAAAGGTGCTCCCAGAAAAGCAACCAACCCAATGATCATGGCCCCCTGCTTCTTGCCGATGGACTTGGTCACAATGGGGGCCATGACAGCCCCGATGATCGCAGAAACAAAGACGCTGATCGTCAAAAATCCGGTCTCTTGAGGCGTGAACCCCCAAAAGAAGGTGGTGAAGTAAAAGGTCATAGACGCAGACAGGCCCGACGCAATTGACGCGAAGATCGCCGCGAGAAACAAAGCGATGAACGACCGATTGGACAAGGTTTCGAAAATCTCCTTAAAGACTAAGCCGATCGACAGAGTGCGCACGGGAGGTGGGGCTTTGAGATGAACAATGCGCCGATGGGTCCCGAGAGCAGAGACCATAATGGCCACAAAAATCATCACCGAAGCGATCAGGCCATAGGTCGAATAGGCATCCTTATTGAACTGGCCATTTGGGATGGTGGGTGTGGCAAAAGCTGGAAACAGCACCACAAACATAATTACGGCCATCAGATTGCCGCCAGTCCAGCCAAAGAAAAAGCGGAGGCTGAGGAGTCCGCTGCGTTGGTCGTAATTATCGCTTAGCTCGGGTGCCAGGGCAGAACTCGGTGTTTCATAGAAGGTGATGCAAGTTCGGATCAAAACGGAAATCACGAGCACATACCAAAATAAAGCCACATCCGACCAACCCTCTGGAGGGTTCCAGAGAAGGAAAAAGGACGCCGCAACTGGTAAAGCCGATGCATACATAAAGGGATGGCGACGACCCCATTTGGATCTAAAATTGTCAGACCAATAGCCAACAACTGGGTCGCTGAGAGCATCCAATAGCAGAGCAATTGTTATGGCTAGCCCTATCAGGCGCGCATCCACGCCCATAACCTGACTATAAAAAATCAGAAGAAAGAAGCCAAAGCCATTGTCCTTCACACCGTAAGCTATCGCCCCAAAGCCATAGGAAATCTTGGTTGCCAGACTCGGTGGCGGAACGCTCGCCATCATATGTGTGCTGTCAGATTGAGAGTTAAGCCCGTCTGTCATGTCCGCCCCCGTTATTTGCACCTGCTCTTGATCTGAAATCAGGGGCGCTTTTGATGAAATGTGGGCGCGTTTCTGGGCTTTGTAAATTCGGAAACTTTAGAGGCTTGGTTTTTGGACGCGCGCGGACAGGTTCCCGCTACGGCATTTTGACCTTTCCGCCTGAGTCCCTGTAGGAGAGGGGTAAGTTTGTTACGCGTAGAATGCCTCGGGGGTATCACATGGAATTCGATCAAGTTGTTCTGGGGCGTCGCAGTATCCGAGGCTATAAGCCTGACCCTGTGCCGAAAGAGCTGATCGAAGAGATTTTGGCGCTGGCCATGCGCGCGCCCTCGTCGATGAATACCCAGCCTTGGAACTTCTATGTGCTCACGGGTGAGCCTTTGGACCGCATTCGCGCTGGCAATACGGAGCGTAATCTAGCTGGCGTGCCGCATTCGCGGGAGTTCCGTATTGGCGGGGCTTTTGCGGGCGTGCACCGGGATCGCCAAGTTGGAGTTGCCAAGCAATTGTTCGCCGCCATGGGGATCGCACGCGAAGATCAAGTCATGCGGCAGGATTGGGTGTTGCGCGGCTTTCGCCAGTTTGACGCGCCTGTCTGTATCATCATCACCTATGACAAAGTCCTCGATGGAAGCGACGACACGCCATTTGACTGCGGGGCAGTCGCAACCGCCTTGGTGAACGCAGCTTGGTCGCGCGGCTTGGGCACTGTCATTAACAGCCAAGGCATCATGCAATCGCCCGTCGTGCGCGAACATGCCGGCATTGCGGACGATCAGGTCATTATGAAGAGCATTGCGCTGGGATGGCCCGACGAGACCTTCCCAGCCAATGCGGTGGTGTCAGAGCGCAAAAGTGTGGCCGACGCCACCACTTTTGTCGGCTTTGACGCCTAAGTAGCAGAAACACCGTAGCAAATTTAGTTTTCCTTCGTGCACCGCGCTGGGCTCGGGGGATTGCCGCATTCGCTGTAGAGATTCTTCCATCTCACGCATTGCCCTGTGCGCTTAGAGCGCCAGCCTGGGCCGCCGCGACAGCCGAAGCCGCTGCAACGCCCGACACTTTATTCCGAAGCGCCTACGACGCCAGCCTGAGCGGGTGAGGTCTGGAGTTGCACTGGCGCACAAACTATGATGAGGCCAGCCAGTACTGTTTTAAAGTGTGTCGCGTTCATGTGCGTTCCTAAAAGTAGTTTAATCGAAAATACAATTATAAGATTTTTGTGGCTAGTCGCTTTTGGCGGCTTGATTTCCATGGCCATGCATGCGGCCGCAACGGGATCGACAAGGGCCATTCAGGGCAGGGCGTCGGTCGTTGATGGCGATACCTTGGAGATCCAAGGCACGCGCATTCGTCTATTCGGCATTGACGCCCCGGAATCGGCGCAAACTTGTTTGAATCAGTCGGGAAAAAGCGATCGATGTGGCAAGCGCGCGGCATTTGCCCTAGCTGATAAGGTGGGCGCGCGGGTGGTCTCCTGCCAGCCGACTGGCAAGGACCGCTATCACCGCGTCGTCGCGCGTTGTTCGGTGGCGGGGGAAGACCTACAGGCTTGGATGGTGCGCAATGGCCACGCACTGGCTTTTCGGCGCTACTCGAAATCTTACCTACCCTATGAAGCCGAGGCTAAGGCCGCCAAGGCGGGCATATGGACTGGCAGTTTTGAGGCACCTTGGGACTGGCGGCGCAACCAGCAGCGCCCAAAAAGGTGAAAGGCCTATCGCGCTAGGATGTGCACAGATCCCGCACGCCAGCTTCAATCATTGGACGCCGGTCTTGATAAGCGGCAACATCCTTAGTTGAAGGTAAGGTCTTCATCCGCCCACTCGGTTCTTCCGTGCTCAAGGCCAAGCTCGACCGAGAAGCTGAGGTGAGGTCATGCTCTGCCGCCATCGCGCGAATAGCGCGGCAATTGGGCGAACTATACTTCGCGTCTTCTGGGTTTGGCACCGTACAAGATAAGCCCGAGGGCGGCACACAGGCACCTAGGAGCAAAGGCAGACACAGGATCGCTTTTCCAACGGCTTACTCCTTCGCTTGGTGCAGACGCCTCGCCATCATAAGTAACTAGAATAGACATACAACTGGATTTCTAGGCAGATAGAAGGCCGCATCCATGAAGGCAATGAAGGCAGAGATAGAATGAGTTTAAAGCTAGCAGGTGCCATTGGCCTGATCCTTGTTCTAGCCCTAGCCTTCTGGCTATGGACGCCCGATCGGTCGCGGGACGAGCTTGAGGCGCGCTATTTGAACAGCCTCAGCGACCTCGTCGATGTCGGCGGGTTTCGCCTGCATGTGCGTGACACGGGCCCTAAAACAGCACCGACCATCATCCTCCTGCATGGTTTTGGCTCTAGCCTACAGACCTGGGACGGCTGGGCTGGGCCGCTAGAGCGCACGTACCGCGTCGTGCGTTTAGACCTGCCTGGCACTGGCCTTTCCGATCCAGATCCGAGCGGCGACTATACCGACGCGCGCACCCAAGCCCTCATCCTAAAGCTCATGGACAAGCTGGACATCAAGCAGGCTGTCCTCGCCGGCAATTCCTTGGGCGGCAGGGTTGCATGGACCTTTACCGCCCAGCATCCAGACCGGGTTAGCAAGCTTGTGTTGATCTCGCCCGATGGGTTTGCAAGCTCCGGCTTTGCCTATGACCAAAAGGCCGACGTGCCCGCGCTTTTGTCCGTCATGTCCTATGTCCTTCCCAAAGGGCTCTATCGGCCCAATATTGAGGCCGCCTATGCCGACCCCAAGCGCCTGACCGAAGCCGTTTTTGACCGCTATTACGACCTAACCTTGGCCCCCGGCAGCCGAGACGCTTTGTTGGTAAGAATGCAACAAACCGTCCTCCTCGACCCCCGGCCAATCCTGCCCACAATCACCCAGCCCGTCTTGCTACTGTGGGGTCAAAAAGACTCCTTCATCCCGGTGGCCAATGCGCAGGATTATCTCATAGCTTTGCCCAATGCGACGCTGACGACCTTCGACAATCTTGGCCATGTGCCGCATGAAGAAGATGCGGAGGCGAGTCTTGTTCCGTTGCTGGCGTTTCTAGAGAGGTAGGGCTAACTCCCGCAAGGAATGCACTGTCGTCGAGCCTTAAGGTGCGAGGGCGGAGGCCGGCGGCAAAATTAACCAAATAACGCCCGCAACCAGCAGGATAACTGTCATGGTGTGCACCAGCGTTTGAATAGTGCTATTGGGGCGATGCTTTGCAACAAGGGCATAGTCTCTGTCCCAGGATGTTTTGCCTTCGCTGGTCAAAGTTTCGTAAGCGCCAGCGAGCGTGAATAAGTTGGCGATGGGTATCATCAGGAAGTACGCCCGCAAAAAAACCGCCAACTCACGCTTGATTGCCTTCTTCAAACCTATGGGCCGACCGTCTTCTTGGACAATACGAATGCCGAAGATCCATTTGCCCAATGTCGTTCCGCCATATGCCATCAAAGGGATATTGCCCAAAAAGCTAAAGGCCGTTGTGAGAAGCGCACTTGGAATGGTGTATTCTCGATCAACAAAAAGTCGGGTCCAGAAGGCTGGCTGATCTGGTGACATCGCCGTCATCAAGAAGGTCCACCCAAGAATAAGGACAATCGTGTTCATATTCAGGTCAAAGCTGCGCGCAAAGAATCTCCGCCATGGGTGGGGACTAGTATCACACCACGTGTCCTCTTCGGACGAAGTAGGTGGCGTTTCGCCTATCTGAGGGAATGCCTCGGCGATCTGCTTTTCTGTTTCCTGCCCTTGAAGTCGGACATGGGTTTCATCTGAAATATGCCCGTCACGATACAAGTTGATCAGATCGGCTTCTGAAACTGGCCCTAGGTCTGCCTCGCCTATCTTATAAAACCACTGATCTGTTTCGCTCATCCCCGGCCTCTCGCTTTGGTTGCGAACAATGTGGCCATTTAATCCTAGATGGCAAGAGAGGGCAGAACCTGTCCTTGAAGCAATCATTGAGTAGTTAGATCAAGCCGCTAGGTTGGTCTCATTCCTGAAAGGAATTCACCGTTTGTCCGCAACATCGCGCTAACCCTAGGACGGGTCCATTCTCGTGCCAGATTACCCTCTGAAGGTGCAGTCCTTAAGGACCGCACCCTACACCGCATGAATACGCTGGAGATAAATGGTGGGCGATACTGGGATTGAACCAGTGACCCCTGCAGTGTGAATGCAGTGCTCTTCCGCTGAGCTAATCGCCCGTCCGCACTGCCGCTTTTGGGGGAAGTGAGTGCGAGAGGCGTCTTGAAGCTTGGGGCCCAGATCGTCAAGAGGGGCAGGTGCCAAACCTCAATTCCACGTGCCAAAATTGTTTGTGGATCGGGGCCTTAAGTTTAGTTGCTCTATTCCCAATATGCCCCCAGTTTGGCACAGACGGAATCAATCCATATGCCTACGTCCGAGGAGGGAATAACCGAGTTTTTGCTTATGAACGTTCATTATGACCGGTTTTTGCTCTGAATCACCAGTCGCAATCAGTTCCATGCAAATTTGCAATGCACCTATAACCATCAAAAATAAGGGTCTCGAGTTCCGGTAATTCACGGAAATCGACCGAAAAAAACCAAAAAAATTCTGAGTATCTCGAAGAATATGGAAGTTTTTACCGCGATTTTTCCAGTTTTTGGGACGTGTTGAGAAATTCTGATGTCAAGTCCCATTTTGATGATTTTTTAGTGCATTACGCCCCGCTAAAATTCGTCGATTTTTGCCTTGAATGTGACAGGTTTGTGTAGTTTAAGCCGCCATCCAAAACAAACCAATGCTCGTTATAGGTTTGTCTCACCCAATCAATAATAGAAAAAATGAGGACCAAAATGGAAGGCGATTTTTGCACGAACGACGGCGCACGACGTTTGAAGCTGAAGATTCAAGAGTATTGGCGCGAGCGTGGCTATGACGTCAGCGTTGATCTGGTTGAAGAAGGTTTCGTGCCTGCGATGCGTTCGGGTCGTACCGATGTGCGCTCTGACATGGTGAATGGTTTGCCACGTCGTCGAGCTGCGACCGAAGCGGCATAAATCATCTTATCAAAAGCTGCTCGATAAGATCGGGAAGCTCATGGTAATGATCAAAGATAGCGTCCGCCCCCAAGGCGGACGCTTTTTCTATGGTGTAGCCAAAGGTTGCCAACACCACGGGGATAGACGCATTGCGCGCGGCCTGTAGGTCGGTGATGCTGTCGCCCACCATCAGCGCGCGGTCGACGCTGCCGCCACTGGCCTCGATCGTATAGGTCAAATGGCGGCCATCGGGCTTGTTGACGCCGGCCTGTCCATTGGCGACGATGGCCTTAAAATAGCGCACCATATCAAACGCCTCAAGAACTGGCTGGGCCAAATGCGCCGGCTTATTGGTGCAGACGCTGAGGATCGCACCCTTGGCTGACAAGGCCTCCAAAACATCGATCACGCCATCGAACGGCAGGCTTTCTTTTGTCAGGCCCGCTTGATAGACTTCTAAAAAATGCGCGATGTAGGTGGCCAGCGTTGCCTCATCAAAGCTGACACCGGCCGCAAGGCCTGCCTTGATCACCAAGGCTCGGGCACCCTGACCAATCATGCCACGCACACTGGTCAGCGAAATCTCAGGCAGGCTAGCGCGCACCATCACCGCATTGGTCGCGCGCACGAGGTCTGGCGCGGTATCGACCAAGGTGCCGTCTAGATCAAAAGCAATCGCCAGCCCATTTATTCCACGCATATCTCATCGTCCTTTGGTTTTTCGCCAACTCGACCCAGAAAGGTTTTTCTGCTTAGCATCTGGCCTGTCTGCCTGTTCGACGGCTAGAAGGCTAGATGTTTGGGCACAAGCCGAATCAGCACTTGCATTTTGGAAGGAAATCCCATGTCTCGCGCTCGCGCCGCCATCATTCTTGCAGCTGGACACGGCACCCGCATGAAGTCGAGCTTGTCGAAAGTCCTACACTCCGTCGGCGGCCGCCCCATGATGGAGTGGACGATTGCTTTGGCCAAAAGCTTGGGCTGTGAGAAGATCATTGTGGTGGTCGGCAGCCATAATCCAGATGCTAGGCTGGTGGCAGAAGCCAGCCTCGGCCCCGGCACGACTGCGTTGCAATATCCGCCCCTTGGCACCGCCCATGGCGTGAATGCGGCAAAAGACGCGCTGAAAGGTTTTAAGGGCAACGCGATCGTGCTTTATGCCGACACGCCCTTGATCCGCACCGAGACCGCCGCCCAAGTGTTTGACAGCCTCGAACAGGGCTATGCCGTTTCCGTTCTGGGCTTTAAGGCCGCAGACCCCGGCGCCTATGGCCGCCTGATCCTGAATGCTTCTGGCGATCTGGACGCGATTGTGGAGGCTAAAGAGGCCAGCCCCGCGCAATTGGCTGTGCGCCTGTGCAATTCAGGGGTGCTGGCCGCCCCCGCGCCTTTATTGTTTGAGTTGTTATCAGAAGTCAAAAACGATAATGCCAAGGGCGAATATTATTTAACCGACGTTGTCGCTCTTGCCCGCGCTCGCGGCCTGCGCGCTACCGCAGTTCCCGGCACAGAAGATGAAGTGCTGGGCGTTAATAGCCGGGTAGAGCTTGCCCAAGCTGAAGCGCAATTCCAAGCCAAGAAGCGCCATGAAGCCATGGTCGCGGGCGTAACGCTAACCGCGCCAGACACCGTCTATTTCGCCCACGATACAGAGATCGCCAATGATGTGACGATTGAGCCCCATGTCGTCTTTGGCCTCAAAGTCGTGGTCGAGACCGGGGCCGTTATACGCGCCTTCTCGCATCTGGAAGATTGCCTTATCCGCAAGGGTGCCCTGATCGGCCCTTATGCCCGCATTCGCCCCGGCAGCGACATTGGCGAGAACGCCCACATTGGCAATTTCGTAGAGACCAAAAAGGCCAAGATCGGGGCAGGGGCCAAGGCCAATCATCTGACGTATTTGGGTGATGTCACAGTCGGGGCCAAGACCAATATTGGGGCAGGCACCGTCACCTGTAATTATGACGGGTTTGACAAATACCACACCGAAATCGGCGCCAATGCCTTTATCGGCTCTGACACGATGTTGGTTGCCCCGGTCACCATTGGCGAAGGTGCCATGACGGGCTCAGGCTCCACCATCACCAAGGACGTGCCAGCAGGGGCACTTGGCCTAGAGCGCGCCGATCAGCGGAATCTTGAAGGCTGGTCCACCAAGTTCCGCGCCCGCAAGACCGCCGCCAAAGCGTTGAAATCCAAAGGCGAGGGTACCTGACCGGGCCAGATTTTGCCAAGAAGTAGGCCGCCGCGGCGGCACCCGAATATGTCGAAGACGGCATGATCGTGGGCCTTGGCACGGGCTCCACCGCCAATCACTTCATCTCTATGTTGGGTGAGCGTGTGCGCGAGGGCCTGATCATTGGCGCGATCCCCACTTCAGAAGCCAGTCGGTGCCTCGCGGCCAACCTCGGCATCCCACTGATCGAAGTCGACCAAGCCGACCGGATCGACGACACGGTGGATGGTGCCGATGAAGTCGACCAATATCTCAACCTCCTCAAGGGCGGCGGCGGGGCCGTGTTGCGCGAAAAGATCATCGCCCACGCCACCGATCATCTGGTGGTGATTGCTGATAAGTCCAAACTGGTCAATGATTTAGGCGCATTTCCTCTGCCAGTAGAAGTTACCAGCTTTGGCTTTACCATCACCGCGAAAAAGGTGTTTGACGCCTTGCGCGCCACGGGCTGCAAGACCGCCGATATCAAGCTGCGCGAGGCCCACACCCCCGGCCGGCCCTTCATCACCGACAATGGCAATTACATCCTAGACTGCGCCTGTGGCCACATCCCCGACGCCGCCACCACCTCCACCGCCCTCAACTCCATCCCTGGCGCCGTCGAAAACGGTATCTTCCTCACCTTCCCCCGCACCGTGCGGACGGTGCTGTTCGGGCATGAGGATGGGGTGGTTATGGTGGAGGTTTAGCGTATCAGCGCCTATGCCCTGCAACCTTGATGCGTGATCGCCTTACGGTCAAAATCGACCAGAAGTTTCAAGAATTTGTTAGGTAGCGCACTGACAAAACCAACTGATGCAGACCTAGTTGTTGCCGCCTTTATCTGCGCTCTTTGGCTGCTTGCATTTTGGGCAGGCATCTACTTGGGGCAAGACCTAGGCGCGGCCTGGTTCAGCGCCTAAACCCAACCACACCCCCCACCTAGCAATCATCCGCCCCGCGCCCTACATGGTTGGCCAATACCTCTAACGAAAGCTGACCCTCCATGACTGACGCGACCGCCTTTGATTTCGACTTGTTTGTCATTGGTGCGGGGTCTGGGGGCGTGCGGGCGGCGCGGATGAGTGCGGCGTTTGGGGCTAAGGTGGCGGTGGCGGAAGAGTACCGCATTGGCGGTACCTGTGTGATCCGGGGCTGTGTGCCGAAAAAGCTTTTGATCTATGCCTCAGAATTTGGTCATGAGATGGCCGATATCGCGCCAGGCTATGGCTGGACGTTTGAAGGTGCAAAGTTTGATTGGCCCACGCTTCGAGACAATGTGGGCGCAGAGGTGGATCGGTTGAGCGGGATTTATGCACGCAATCTGCGTAATTCCGGTGTCACCATCTTGGAAGCGCGCGCGGAGATTACGGGTCCCAATAGCGTGCAACTCTCCACCGGGGAGACGTTTACGACCAAGACAATCCTGATTGCGACAGGCGGCAAGCCATCTGTGCCCACCGATGTGCCAGGAATTGAGCATGCCATCACCTCGAATGAAATCTTCTTGCTGGATGCGCTTCCTAAGTCGATCTTGATCGCGGGCGGTGGCTATATTGCGGTTGAATTTGCCTTTTTGTTAAAGGGCTTAGACGTGGATGTGACGTTGCTGTATCGTGGCGATACCGTGCTGCGCGGCTTTGATGATGATGTGCGCTTGCATGTGCATGGCGAGCTGAAGCGCAAAGGCATTCGGGTGGTGACGCACACCGTGTTGACCAGCGTTGATAAGACCGAGGCGGGCCTGACTGCCCATCTGGCCAATGGCCAAAGTGTGCACGCAAACGCCTTGATGCTGGCCGTGGGCCGAGACCCTTATAGCGATGGCCTTGGCTGTGAGGCGGCGGGTGTGGAGCGTCAGGCCAATGGCGCGATCAAGGTTGATGACTATTCGCAAACCAGCGTGGCTTCCATCTATGCGGTTGGCGATGTGACCAATCGGATGAATTTGACGCCGGTGGCTATCCGCGAAGGGGCGTGCTTCGCCGCAACCGTGTTTGGCGGCACACCGATGTCGTTTGACCATGAGACAATTGCGACGGCTGTCTTCTCGCAACCACCAACAGGCACAGTTGGCCTATCAGAAGCCGATGCGCGGGCGAAATATGGCCCGGTCGATATTTATAAGACGACCTTCCGTCCAATGCGCTATGTCATGCCTAATGACGAGATGCGGATGTTGATGAAACTGATCGTGCGGCCAGCCGATGATGTCGTGATTGGTTGTCATATCGTCGGGCCAGATGCCGCCGAGATCATCCAAGCTGTCGGCATTGCGGTAAAGCACGGCCTGACAAAGGCGCAGTTTGACGCCACTTGCGCAGTTCACCCCACGGTGGCCGAAGAATTGGTGACAATGAAAGAGAAGTGGGTACCACCTGTTCTATAGGCTAACTCAGCCGCACTGCCTCAAATCCTAAAGATGTTAGGTAATCGGCAACCCAAAGATATTACCGGTTGGTAAAATCTTTGTGCGTGCTCTCTCCACACCAAAACAAGGCGAGGTGCCGATGTACCCATACTCTCAAAACATAGCTATCTCGATATTATCGGCTGAATTTAAGCCGCAATTCCGCTCGGCTGTCAGATCCATCTAATTGTATCAACAATTTAGCAAAATCACACAAGTTTCTCTTTCAAAAGACTTTATCGACGTAGTTCGAGCAAGTAGTTTTGACGTAATTTTGCTGGATTCCAGTATCACTAATTTGGATGCGATCGCAGTCACTCTGTTCACTCGCTCCGGCAAATTGGGGGTCAACCGAGCGGTGGTGATCATTCTGCTCGCCCATCGCAGCGACATGACCTTTATTTATGAGGCGCGCGTGGCGGGTGTAACAGAAATTGTCGCCAAGCCGTTTTCAAGCTCAGCCCTGATGGCCCGCCTAACCAATGCCCGAGAAAAGCCTAGGCCCTTTATCAACTCGGAAGGCTACACTGGCCCGTGTCGGAGGACTGGGGAAGTGGAGTCCTTTATCGAGCCGCCTAAAGAACGGATCGGCGATCACTTCGCGGCGCGAAGTGATGACATGATCATTCTCGCGCGCGACCGTCCTGAACCATTCTCAGCCGAACAGCGCAATTGTCTGGCGGCAGGCCAACAGGGGTTTGCCGTCAGAGGCCCACAGATACGAGTTTTGGGCCGAATAACCGTCCCCAATTGCCTCACTTTTCAAATAGGCAGCGTACCAGCCGTCTGGGCTGGATGGTGCGTCGGTTAGGAAATCGACCATCCAGGTCATGGTGCTGAGTGGCGTGAATGTGTCAAACAGGCTGAGGGCCGCCGGTGGCGGGGCGTCGGCCAACGCCAAAAGGGTCGCTTCGGCATAATCCTCATGGCTATCAAGCGCTTTCAGCCACCAACAAATGTCTGCATCCGTCGCGCCGGAAACGGGCAAGGCCCCTTTGGCTAGGCGCATGTCGAAATGGTCGGTGAAGAGGGGGCGGGGTCGATCCTTCGCTAAGGGTCTAAACACGTCATCTGGGGTGGGAAGGCTAGGCATTTCCAACCGCACTTGCCGCTTTGCCGACACCCGATTGGCCCCGAAACAGAAGGTCGCATGCACGCCAAAGCCAGCTTCGCTTGTCAAATCAGCGGTCACAAAGGCGGCAGACTTGCCCTGCCGCAACATGTTTGGCCGGATGGAAACGTCACCCGCGCTGGGCCCTGCAAAGGCGATCAAGGCAGAGCGCAGGGCAGGTAGGTCTGGATAGGCCATCTGGACTGCGCGTAGGCACAGGGCTGCAGAAATCCCACCGTAGAGCGTGCGGCCTTGCATCCAGTCCGGCCCGACGGCGACGTGATAGTGCCCGTCCGTTTCGGCCATTTGGCCTAGAAGCGTATCAAAGCGGGTAGGGGCTTGATCATCGCTCATGCGGCTAAGACCTCATGCACTTGGGCCAAACGGTCTTTGCCAAAATATAGCTCATCAGCAACAAAGAAGCTGGGGATGCCAAAGACGCCACGCGCAACAGCTGCTTCTGTATTTGCCACAAGCGTCGCTTTCACATCGGGCTCTGTGGTGGCCGCCATCAGGGCAGAGCCATCTAGGCCGGCTTGGCTCAGAACTTCTGCGATTACCGTCATATCATCCATCTTCAAGCCATCTTCCCAGAAGCCCTTGAGTACCGCTTCGAGATAGGTCGTGCCAACCCCCGCAGCTTGCGCAGCCACCAGACCGCGGATCGAATGGATGGAGTTCAGTGGAAAATGCGGGTTCATTTTGAAGGCGGTTAAGTGGTGACGGGCGATAAAGCGGCGCATCTCCAGCATCTCATAATCCATTTTGCCCTTAATGCCGCCAAACGCTACCATGGGGGCTTGGTTGCTGGTGGCTTTGAAAATGCCGCCCAACAGGCAGGGGGTGATGACAAGCTCTGCCCCGGTTGCTTCGAGGATTGGCCCCAAGGCATGATAGGCCAAATAGGCGTTTGGGCTCGCAAAATCGAAAATAAATTCAAGCTGTTTCATTTCTTCCTCACCAGGTTTCACTGCCAGGCCGCAGATCCAATTCATGGGTCCAGGCGCATTTGTTTTGGCTCCACAGCCAGACCCAATTCTTCGCGGCTTCATCGACTTGAATGATGTCGCCTCCTGCCAAGCGGGCTTCATAATCGGGCAGAAGGCCTTTGATAAAGGTGCCTTCAACCATGCCGTCTAGGATAATATGGGCTATATGTAGGCCTTTCGGCCCCAGTTCGCGCGCCATGCTTTGGGCCAGCGCCCGCAGCGCGTGCTTGGCGCCGGCAAAGGCGGAAAAGCCTTCTCGGCCACGAAAGCTTGCTGTCGCACCGGTATAGATAATGGTGCCCCGACCGCGCGGGCTCATTACACGGGCCGCCTCGCGCCCTGCGACAAAGCCTGCAAAGGCCGCCATTTCCCAAACCTTTTGATACACGCGCGACGTGGTGTCGGTGATGGAAAAGCGCACATTGGCCCCAATGTTGAACGCGACCACTTCCAGATCACCAATCTCGGCCTCGATCTTGTTGATCAGTGCCACCATCGGCTCTTCCTCGCGCGCATCAATGCCAAAGGCATGGGCCTGCCCGCCTTGATCGCGGATGGACTGGGCTAAGGCTTCCAGGTTGTCGAGGTTTCGGGGTCGTCTGGTCATGCACACAATCATACCTTGGGCGGCAAAGGCGCGCGCAATGGCACCGCCAAGGCCATCGCCAGCACCGACAACCAGACAAACTTTCGCGCGCTCTTGGGTCATGCTTGCCTTTTCCACGTTCCAACGACTATAGTCAGTTTATAAACTAAACTTACTTAACGGGTGCGCGCTTCTGGCGTCAATCGCCTCCGCAACGGAAACCGAGAGAGAATTTGCACATGCGTTGGAGCGAGCTTGATCAAGCCGATTGTCCGATCGCCCGGGCCTTGAGCATATTGGGCGACCGCTGGACCTTTATGATCCTGCGCGACTGCTTCTTTGGCGTCCATCGGTTTGAAGCCTTGCAGGCCAATCTAGGTATCTCGCGCACGATTTTGCGCGACCGACTGGCGCATTTGGTGCAGGCAGGCATTTTGGTGCAGCGGCCCTATCAAGATCGCCCCGTCCGCTATGATTACGTTTTGTCGGCGAAAGGCAAAGCGCTCAATGGCGTGATGCTGATGCTGGGCGAATGGGGCCGAACCGCCGTTGACGGCCAGCCCGAAACCCCAATCCGCCATCGCCACCAAACCTGCGGCCATGTTCTGAGGCCTTATGTTGCCTGTGCGGCCTGTGGCGAAGAAGTGATGGCGAAGGATGTGCGGGCTGTGCGGGCGGGGTAGGTCCGGCTTCTTCTGGGCGCAGCGCTTGAAGCCCCTCTCCCTTTGGGAGAGGGGAGAGCATAAAACAAAACTTATCCCCCTCCCACCAAACCTCCCATAACCTAAGCCCATCTCTGACGAGAGGGCGTTGTTGGTGCAGCGGCGACACTGGTTGGGGATGGGTAAGCGGGGTTAATCGGGGCAGACGTGGCTGCTTCGTGTTTTCATAAGGATTAGCTCGTTCTCATGCCCGGTGTGCTCGAGCCCGACTGCCGTGCGAAGCCGGAGGTCAGGTCTTTCAATAGGCTTGGTCCAACCTCGCGGGTAGCTACATTTTTGTTGGCGCGCAACTTTGATCCTTCGGATCAAAACGCGCTTATGAGGAGCCTTTACGCACTAGGCGGGGGAAATGTTACCACCGAGCAGGGCTCATGATCTTCCCTTGGGCACGCAGACTTATTCAGCCGGGGCGCACGGTTTGCGTCGTAATCCGGGCCAGTCCGTTAATCTGGCCCACCTCATTTGGCGCACACCACGCGCCCCGGCTCCTCATTAAGGTGCCCCCCCGGTGGTTTTCCGCGCGGGGCTATTCGGCTCGTATCTGCACCTAAACTGGTGCTCAAGTTCGACAAAAGGTCTTGCTAAGGCTATGACGGCTTGAACCTTTCCACTGGAAAACATTATGACTTGGACGCCCTCCTCCTGGCGCGCATTGCCGGCTCGCCACATTCCTTCCGATTATCCCGATCCAGCCGCTGTGCTGGCCGTGGAACAGCGCTTGGCGAAAAAGCCGCCGTTGGTGGTGGCGTCCGAGATTGAGAAGCTGAAGGCCGAGCTGGCGCGCGTGTCTAAGGGCGAAGCTTTTCTGCTGCAGGGCGGCGATTGTGCTGAGAGCTTTGCTGAGTTTGAGGCCGACCGGATCACCCGCTATTTCCGCGTATTTTTGCAAATGGCGGTTGCGCTGACCTTTGCCGGTGGCAAGCATGTGGTGAAAGTCGGCCGTGTGGCTGGCCAGTTTGCCAAGCCGCGGTCAGAGCCTACCGAAGTGATTGATGGCGTTAGTCTGCCGTCGTATCGGGGCGACAATATCAATGGCTCAGCCTTTACGCCTGAAAGCCGGATCCCGGATCCAGAGCGTTTGGTGGAAGCCTATAATCAAAGCACGGCGAGCTTGAACTTGTTGCGCGCGCTCGCCACCGGCGGCTATGCCGACCTTGAAAACGTCAATCGATGGAACCTCAAATTCGCCAAAAAGCAGGGCAAGGCTTCGGCCGAATATGTGAAATTGTGCCACCGGATTGAGGAAAGCCTTGAGTTCATGGACGGCTTGGGTCTTAGCGGCCCTGCTGGCATTGCGACGGACACGGTGGATTTCTTCACCAGCCACGAGGCTTTGTTGTTGGGCTATGAAGAAGCCATGACGCGGCAAGACCAATTGTTTGGTTCAGGTGCCTTCTACGATACCTCCGCCCATATGGTGTGGATTGGTGATCGCACCCGCCAGCTGGATCATGCCCATGTGGAATTCTGCCGCGGGATTGCCAATCCGATTGGCGTGAAATGCGGGCCGAGCCTGGATGCTGATGAACTTTTGGCTCTGCTAGACAGGCTGAACCCCAAGAATGAAGCAGGTCGGATCGTGCTGATCGCGCGCTTTGGCTCTGACAAGATTGCCGCTGGCCTGCCTAAACTGGTCCGCAAAGTCACCGATGCTGGCCGCAGCGTGGTTTGGTCGTCTGACCCCATGCATGGCAATACGTTGAAGACTGCGTCTGGCTATAAGACGCGGCCGTTTGAGCGGGTGGCGGGTGAAGTCAATGACTTCATGGATATCGTCCGCGCCGAGGGGGCCTATCCCGGTGGCGTCCATCTGGAAATGACGGGCGATGATGTGACCGAATGCACCGGCGGCGCAACGCCAGTCACCGAAGACGCGCTGTCGAGCCGTTATCGCACCCATTGCGACCCACGCCTGAATGCGGACCAAGCGATTGAGCTTGCTTTCACTATTGCAAACGGCCTCCGCGAGGGCCGGCAACAACGGCGCTTGGCAGCAGCAGGGCTTTAAAGAGTTACCCTGCTGCCGCAAGGCGCTTAATGCTGGTGGCCACCTGGGCCCTTGTCACCTTCGGTCTTTTGGGTCGGGTTCTCGACCACTGGCATGACAAAGCTCACCTTCCGACTGCCATCAAAGGTCAATTCGACGGGAAAGCTGTCACCGGGTTTTAAGGGTTCTTTGATCCCAAACACCATCAGATGTAGCCCACCCGGGGCCAGTACGGCTGTACCTTTGGCGGGAATCTCAACCTGTTGGACTTGGCGCATCTGCGCCATGCCATCAGCCCCTTTGAGGTGGGCGTGCAGCTCGATACGCTCGGCTTTTGGACTGCTGGCCCCAACCAATTTCTGCGCCTTGTCGCTCCCATTGGTCAGCGTCAGATA
Organism: Pseudomonadota bacterium; assembly: GCA_041160865.1. Classification (GTDB taxonomy): domain Bacteria; phylum Pseudomonadota; class Alphaproteobacteria; order Caulobacterales; family Aquidulcibacteraceae; genus Aquidulcibacter. Next base: position 30,252 of record JBEAVQ010000019.1, read on the forward strand.
GCCCGCGGTGACGTTGCGTCCATTCGGCGGCGCCCGAAAGCGTGGCTCGCTAATCTCCACCCCATCAATCGTGGCGACAGCCAGCATAGGGGCAGGGGGCGTCTTGGCGGGTTCACATGCGGCCAAACCGGCAAAAGCGATCAAGATCAGTGGGAGGGTTCGAACGGATAAGGTCATGAGAAACTCCTAAAGTGGGGCAGTTTGGGCGAGGCCCAGAAAGTGGCGTAGGCTGGGCACACGGCTTAGGATCAGCCGCTCTGTGACGGCGACGAGGATCAGACAGACCCCCAACACGGGTAGGAACAACGCAAAGACGAAGATGAGTAGGCCAAGCCCCACACCAATCCTCTGATCTGGAATCGGCGGTGGTGCACCGAGAACACCGTTAGGCGCACGTTTGCGCCACATCACAAAGGCGGACACAGACAGCAGGACTAAGCCCATTGCTGTAAGGACACCTAGGATTTGATTGAGCACACCAAACAATTGGCCCTCGTGCGCCGCAATGCCGATACCCAAAGCCTGATCAATCACATGCTTGTCGCCAAAGGCCTCATGACGGATTTCGCTGCCATCTGCCGCGCTATAGGCAATCTCGGCGCGGCTGATGCGGTCACCCGCTGAGGAGCGCGCCATCCAATTGGGGTTCTTGGCGTTCGGCGGCGTGATGGTGACAGGTGGAGCCAATCGAGCTGCCCGCGCACTCGCGGCAATATCGTCAACATTGGCGACATAATAAGGCGCATCATGCCCGTGGTGAGAGAAGGCCTGCTCAGTCGCTTCGCGCTCAGCTTTCCGGCTTTGAGTCCAATCCTTGGAGACAGCAGCAGTGCCTGTGAGATCGCGCACCATATCAAAGCCCTTACCCCAAACATTGGTCCAAGGCAGGCCAGTGAGCAGCAGAAAGAGCGCAAAGAAGGATACCCACATGCCGGTGACAGCATGCAAGTCGCGCCAAAAGACTTTCGGGCCGGCCTTGAGGCGCGGGATCAAGACACCGTGCAGCCCTTGCGCCGTTCGAGGCCACCACAAATAAAGCCCCGTCACCACCATTACTATCGCCCAAGAGGCCGCCAGCTCAACAATCAGCGAGCCGTTATCCCCCATCAGCAATTCTCCGTGTATGGTACGCACCACCGCCATCAAGCGCGCTTCGCGGGGGATGGCTTTAAGGACCTGCAGGTTTGTCGGGTGCACATAGACGATGGTGTCTTCGCCGCCCTTGGTAACCAGAACTTGGGCGGCATCCTTGGGTCCATGAGGTAAGCTATAGGATTTAAGGCTGGAGCCCTCAACGTGCTTGAGGGCTACCTGCACCTGCTGGCTGACCGGAGCACTCGGCCCGGTCATCACAAGATTAGTATAGGGCCGGTCTAAAGCGGCCTCAATCTGGGGTTTGAACAGATAAAGGCTGCCGGTGATCGACAACAGGATGATGAAAGGAAGGCAGAAAAGCCCAGCATAAAAATGCCAGCGCCACAAC
>JBEAVQ010000095.1:0-9192 GCA_041160865.1 Pseudomonadota bacterium
GGTCGGTAAAAATGGTCTCTTCATAGCTGGTCGCTCCTGTTCTGTTAAAGGAGCACCCATCGTCAGAGCCTAAACCAACCTCTTCAATCAAAATCGCAAAAGGATGTAGAGGCATTCCAAGCCTTGTTCCCCATGAATGCAAGACCAATCCAGCCCGTCAACCGCCGCTACGTGTTGCGCGATTAGGTTTGAAGGTTGGCCGGACCTTCATCTGCCGGACCCTTCCCAAACCCATAAAAGAGTATAACCTTCCTCGCAGGTCTAGGACCGTGTCCTAGCCTGAGGGGAGAATGATTTTCATGGTGGTTAAGACGGCGACTTCAGCTCTCGGGTTTCGCTTGCTCGCATTGGGAATGGCTGTCTCCGCATTATTGTTACCGCGCACATTGGCCGCGCAGCCCGCGCCAACCCCAAATCCCGGCTATCTGGTCGTTGTAGGTAAAACGACCGATCGCGCCAAAATCGCTACCTATGCGGCTTCACTCCCGCCGATTTATGCCAGTTTAAATGGCTATTATTTGGCTGTTGGGGCACCGGGTCGCGGCATAAGCTGGATAGAGGGGCCGTGGACAGATCGCTCGGTAATCTTTGCCAAATTCCCCACACGCGCTTGCGCCGATGCCTTCTGGTGGGGGGAGGCCTACAGGACCGCTATTCGCAAGCGCGACAATGCCGGTGTCTTCAGCGTAGTGGCGATCGAAGGAGCTGGTCCAACGCCGTTTGAAGGGGCAGGGGCGGGCTTTCTGATTGTCATGACTGGATCGACCGGCAAAGGTGCTTTCGAACCTGACGCATCCGAACGGGCCGTTACAAGCTTAGTGGATGGCGTAAAGCGCTCTGGCGGCCAATTGATCAATTCACCAGGCACAGGCCAGTTCACGCCCATGGAGGGCGATACTTTGTTCGATCGCTTCTTAGTTGCTGCTTGGCCCAGCCTCGCGGCACGTGACGCTTATCTCGCCAGTGCTGACGCAGCAGAAGCAAAACGCCTGCGCGCTTTGGCTGGCATCAGTGCTGTCGTGTCTGCAAACGGGGTTCCACGCAACCAGGCACCCACTGCTGTTTCGCCCAAATAAGGTGACTCAAGCTAGGCGGTGTGGGGCCCACTTAAGGCACTTGTTCGCGCGATTTGACCGGCAATTTTTTGTTCTATTGACCTTCAAAAGGGTCCAAATCGACCCAAAATCAGCTTTAGCATGCCACCTATGCGGAATTGCAATGCTGGCGTAAGCGACTAAAACCCTTATATTTATTTTGTTACTTTTCCCCAAATTCACGAAATTTACGGAGTGCAACTGCGTTGCTGCGTTTGCGAAAGTGGCCTCGCTAGGCTAAAACGCGTCCATGAAGTCGGGACAGACCGGCCTCTCTAGGACCTTCGCGCGTGATGCTGCGACCGTCCTAGGGACTGTGTGTTTGATCGTATGCCTCAGCACGATCGCTCATGCAGAACCTGTGGTGGAAGATGCCCAGGTTGATGCCGACATAACCACGACCCAATCCCAGGGTACTCCGCAATCGAAGCGCAACACGGCCGAACTGGACCGTGCGCGTCAGGTACGGTGTCTGGCTGAGGCAGTGTACTATGAAGCGAAGGGTGAGCCCCGTCGCGGCCAAGAAGCAGTAGCTGAAGTGGTTGCAACGCGGGTGGCTTCAAAGGCATATCCAAAGAGTTTCTGTGGCGTTGTTTATCAGCGTTCAGGACGGAGTTGCCAATTTTCGTGGGCGTGCAGCGCTAAGCGCGCCCCAAGTGGTCTACAATGGCAACGTGCCAATGAGATCGCAGAACGTGTCGTCGATGGGTGGAGACCTGGTGTAGCGCCCGGTGCGACCCACTTCCATGCGACGTTTGTTGACCCCAGTTGGGCGCGCGTCTATCGCCGCGTCACCAGCATTGGGGGCCATGTCTTCTACCGCCAGATCGTGCGGTAAACCCAAACGAAGTCCATTTTGACTTCACAACTAACATATGCCCTCGCTGTCTCCGGCGAGGGCATTTTGGTTTTGAGTTTAGCTATTCAAGACACTTTTACGCATCTGCTTGGCGAGATATTTGGGTAAGAAGCGGCTGAAGAAGTGCGCGCGATCTGCAGCCTTGCCGACTTTGACGATGACGTCGTCCCCGTGCACCGCATCCCATGTTCGTGCGGCAGCCATCTCGACTGGATAGATTTCAATGCCCGCCATAGCAGGACGCTCTTTCGAGTTTGACCCAGCCTTTTCCACCATATCGAGGATGGGGGTGTCGACGAACCAAGGGCATAAGGCGACGACGCGAATATTCTTGCGCGAGAATTCAACGTCTAAAGCCTCGCTCAAACCCCGTACCGCAAACTTCGTCGCCGAATAAACGGCAAGGCGAGGTGAGCCAACAAGTCCTGCGGTAGATGCTGTATTGATTACACGGGCCCCTGGCGTTGTTTCTAGAAGCGGCAGGGCAGCATAGACGCCATTCATCACGCCCTTTAGGTTCACATCGACCACAAGGTCGGCGTCATCTTGGCCGACCTCTTCGTACCAGCCGTGCTTTCCGATCCCGGCATTGTTGAACAAGACATGCATCCGCCCACCCGTGGCATCGCCAAACTGGCTGACAGCGTTGCTCCACCCATGGCGGTCACGAACATCGAAAACGCCAGTGCAATAGGAATCAACCGGCATTTCCGCGGCTGTATCGGCAATTCCTGCGGGATTGACGTCATAAAGGCCACAATACCAGCCGCGCTGGGCAAAATAATGGGCGGTTGCCCGGCCAATGCCTGATCCAGCCCCGGTAATGAAAATCGTTTTCCGGCCGCGCGCTTCACTCATGTTCTTTCCCCATTGGATGATCTCGCGCGCCGATGGGCGGCGCTACTCCATGAGACCTGCAGAAACCTTACCGAACGGCACAAATGCACTGCGGTCAAGTGTGCTGGAATGTGATTGGCGCGCTATATGAGCACTCAAGACAGGAGAGGCGTCATGGAAAAGCGCGACACGTGGATCAAGCAATTGCGCTATCGCGCTTGGCGGCGCGGGTTCCGCGAACATGATTTCTTGATGGGTACCTTTGCCGACCGGCATTTGGCCGATGCCAGCTCAGAGGACTTAAGCCTCTTTGAAGCCCTGCTCGATCAAGCCGACTGGGATGTCTATTATTGGATCGTAGGCCAAATACCGGTTCCCGATAAGTTTCAGGGCCCTGTAATGGAAAAACTGCAAGCGATGAGCTTCACCGTTGAAACCATTCGTCGGACAAGTTGACGGATCAAAGGGCTTCAAACCTTACGAACGCCACAATCTTCTGTATAGTCGAGGTCATGGTAGCCAAACTTGATCACTATCCTAGTGTTTGGGCCCGTCGGGCGGACTTAATCGTCCATATCGCAGGTCTAACCTTGGCTTTGTTTGGCGGCGGCCTCGCTTTGGGTCTGGCCGTAAGCAACGGGGTGCTGGGCAAAGTCGCGGCGGTTTCCATATACGCCTTGGGCTTGATAGCTATGCTGGCGTTCTCACTGGCCTATAATTTCGCCAAGCCAAGTTGGCAGCCGTTTTTGCGCCGGCTCGACCATGCTGGCATCTTCTTGATGATCGCCGCCAGCTATACGCCTTTTACCACCCAAGCTTTGACTGGGGCTTGGTCCATCGGCATGACGACTGCAGTCTGGTCTTTGGCGGCCTTGGGTATTGCGGGAAAAATGTTCTTACCCGGCCTTGGCAAAGCGATTTGGGTCGTTCTCTATCTCGCTCTGGGCTGGATGGTCGTCATTGCAATTAAGCCGATGATTGAAGAGGTTCCTGCGGTTGCGATGTGGCTGCTGGCGGCGGGTGGCCTTGTCTACTCAGTGGGCACGATCTTTTACGCCGCTAAAGGCCTAAAGTTCCGCCGCGCGATTTGGCATGGTCATGTCGTGGCCGCGGCGGGCTTGCATTACGCGGCGATCTTGGTTGGTGTCGTCCTAGTCGGGGGCCATTAAACTGGTCCTCCACCCAACGCCAGCGCCCTGATGCGCAGGTTGATTTGAGAAAATTCAGTGGACGCACCTTGTCTACATCTCGATTTGTTTGGGGTGCCCGCTTGACGCGATATGGCAAGCGCCGCACAAGTTCGCCCAAACAACAGGGGAGAGAACACCATGGCGAAAATCGGCTATTTGTGCGTTGGCACCAATGATTTTGATAAGGCGACTGCCTTTTACACCGCGCTTCTGGCTGAAATTGGTGGCAAGCCCTTGATGCCAACCCCTGCGGGCTTGATTTATCGCCTGAGCGAAGGGGCGATGCTGATGGTGACCCGCCCGCACGACGGCGCGCCGGCAACCTTTGGTAACGGTGCCATGATCGCCATCCAAGTCGACACCCTTGCCGAAGTCACCGCTTTGCACGCCAAAGCGCTGGAGTTGGGTGGCACGTGCGAAGGCCAGCCAGGCCCACGCGGGGCCTTTGGTGATTTCGCTTATTTCCGCGATCTAGATGGCAACAAGCTGGCCGCCTATTACTCGGCTCGATAAGGCTGAAGACTGGATCGGCAGCTACTGAGCACTGACCCTCGCCAAGGGGGCATTGGATCGCTATATCGCGTGACCATCCTCCTCAAAAGCGCAGCGCCCGATGCCGATCTCTCTTGTCGAAACCCTCGCCAACGCCGTTGGCCCGTTGCGTGTGTCAGGTGCCGTTGAAGGCTATGACGCTGGGCTGATTGCGCGTGCCGCTTTGCTGCGGGGCGGGGTGTCGTTGCATGTGGCGCGCGACGATGCGCAAGCGTCGAGCTTTCTGGCCGCTGTTCGTTTCTATGCGCCGAACCTGTCGGTTTTGCGCCTGCCAGCTTGGGATTGCTTGCCCTATGACCGTGTAGGGCCTGCCCCTGAAATCAGCGCAACGCGGCTTTCGACCCTCACCCAATTGATCCGGCGCAAAGAGGGTGATGCGCCGGTACTGGTTCTCACGACGGGGGCGTCGCTTCTTCAGCGTGTTGCGCCAAGGGACCGGCTACGCGCAGCGTCTTTCTCGGCCCGGCCCGGCCAGATCCTGGATGTCAGTGCCATTCAGGCCTATTTTGCCGCTAATGGCTATGTGCGCACCGCGACCGTTCGGGAGCGTGGTGACTTCGCCATTCGAGGCGGGGTAATTGATCTGTTCCCGCCGGAACTGCCAGAGCCCGTGCGCCTCGACCTGTTCGGCGATACGCTTGAAAGCATCCGCAGCTTTGACCCAGAGACCCAACGCTCAACCCATCAATTGCAAGGCGTGGTGTTAGCACCTGTGTCAGAGGCCATTCTGGATGATGTGGCCGCCAGCCGCTTCCGCCTCGGCTATTTGGAATTGTTTGGCGCCGCCCAAGGCGACCCGCTCTATGAAGCTGTGACCAAACGGATGCGCCGAAATGGGATGGAGCATTGGTTGCCGCTGTTCCATGAACATATGGAGACGGTCTTTGATTATGTCGGCAAGGATGCGCTGATCAGTCTCGACCTCCATGCCTTGGATGCCGCGACCGAGCGTGCGGCGCAAGTGACGGACTATTATGAAGCACGCCGTATCCCTCCGCCCAAGGGTTCCGCGCCCTATAACCCTCTGCCACCCGAACGGCTTTATGCGACGGTCGCCCAACTCGAAGGATTGCTCGCCAGCCGAGATGTCCGCCGTCTCAGCGCCTATCAAGAGGCAGAAGGTAGCCAAGCGCTGATTGAGAGCGGTGCCAAGGCTGGCCGGAACTTCGCCGCCGAACGCGCCACCGAAGGCGTCAATGTTTGGGATGCGGCCCGAAACCATGTGGAGGCTTTGGCCGCGCAGGGCATAAAGCCCATTCTGGCTGCTTGGACGGAAGGCTCGGCAGAGCGTTTAGGCCATGTGTTGCAAGAACATGGCATGGCCGCCTTGTTCCCGCTGCCCAATGCAGAAGCGATTACCCTCATGCCTAAGGGTGCTATTGGTCTGGCCGTATTGCCTTTAGAGCGCGGCTTTGTTGCTGAAGACTATGCGATCTTGTCTGAGCAGGACATTTTGGGTGAACGTCTTGGCCGCGCGCGCAAGCGCCGAAAAGCGGCCAGCATTATTCTGGAAGCTGGCAGCCTGTCGGCAGGCGACCTTGTGGTGCACATTGACCACGGTATTGGTCGTTATGAAGGCTTGCGCACCTTGGACGTGCAGGGCGCCCCGCACGATTGCCTAGAACTGATTTATGCCGGTGGCGACAAGCTGTTCCTGCCGGTTGAGAATATCGAACTCGTCTCACGCTATGGCTCAGAAGATGCGACTGCACTTTTGGACAAATTGGGCGGTGTGGCGTGGCAGGGCCGTAAGGCGAAGGCCAAGCAACGTCTGAAAGATATGGCCGAAGCGCTGATCAAGATCGCAGCAGCACGCGCGGCAAAAGTGTCGGAGCCGATTTTGGCGAGCTCTGGCGATTATGATGAATTCTGTGCCCGCTTTCCGTGGGATGAGACCGACGATCAATTGTCGGCGATTGAAGACATCGTCAATGATCTCGCCGCAGGCCATCCGATGGACCGCCTGATCTGTGGCGACGTCGGCTTTGGCAAGACCGAAGTCGCCTTGCGCGCAGCCTTTGTCGTGGCGATGAGTGGCCGGCAAGTTGCGGTGGTTTGCCCCACGACCCTGCTATCTCGCCAGCATTTCAAGACGTTCAGTGAGCGTTTTAGGGGCTGGCCGATCCGTGTGCGTCAATTGTCGCGTATGGTGGGTACCAAAGAAACCGCCGATACCAAGCGCGACCTCGCCGATGGCAAGATTGACATCGTGGTTGGCACCCATGCGATCTTTGCCAAGGACTTAACGATCCGTGATCTGGGCCTTGTGATCGTCGATGAAGAGCAGCATTTTGGCGTGAAGCACAAAGAGCGCCTGAAAGAATTGCGCACCGATACCCATGTGCTGACTTTGTCAGCCACGCCTATCCCACGAACCTTGCAATTGTCGCTGGCTGGCATCCGCGAAATGTCGATCATTGCTACACCGCCGGTCGACCGCTTGGCCGTGCGCACTTATGTGACGCCGTGGGACCCGATCACCATCCGCGAAGCCTTGCTGCGCGAGAAATATCGTGGCGGCCAAGCCTTCTTTGTCGCCCCGCGCGTGGAGCACCTTGAAGACATTGAGCGCTTTATGAAGGAAATGGTGCCGGAAATGACCTATGCGGTGGCGCATGGTCAGATGAGCCCGACCCAGATGGAGCCAATCGTGACGGCCTTTTATGAAGGCGTTTATGATGTGCTGATCTCCACCACGATTGTGGAAAGCGGCTTGGATATTCCCCGCGCCAACACCCTGATTACCTGGCGAGCAGATATGTTTGGTCTTGCCCAAATGTATCAATTGCGTGGCCGAGTTGGCCGATCCAAGACCCGCGCCTATGCCTATCTGACAGTTCCGGCAGAAAAGCCGATTACGCAAAGCGCGGAAAAGCGCCTGAAAATTCTGCAATCGCTGGATAGTCTCGGTGCTGGTTTCCAATTGGCCAGCCACGACCTCGATATGCGCGGCGGTGGCAACCTCTTGGGCGAAGAACAATCGGGCAATATTCGTGAAGTGGGCGTCGAGCTTTATCAGCAAATGCTGGAAGAAGCGGTGGCGAGCCTGCAAGATGGTGGTGAAGTCGTATCCGCTCGGTCGTGGTCACCTGCGATCAATCTCGGTGTCGCGGTTCTGATCCCGGAAGATTATGTGGCCGACCTCAATGTGCGCCTGTCGCTTTATCGCCGCTTGAGCGAGCTTGAAAGCGATGCAGATCACGACAGCTATGCCGCAGAACTGGCGGACCGTTTTGGCCCGCTACCTGAAGAAGCGCGTCAGTTAATCCAGATTGCGGGCGTCAAAGCGCTCTGCCGCAAGGCTTACATCGCTAAGCTCGATGCCGGGCCAAAAGGGGCGGTGCTGACCTTCCGACCAGAATCCGCGCCCGACCCAATGAAGTTGGTCGCAGCCGTACAAAAACAGCCCGCTCTTTTCCGCTTGCGGCCAGACGGCAAGATGGTGGTCAATGGCGATTGGTCCACCCCTGAACAACGCCTCAAAGGTGCCCGCCGCGCTGCCGCCTTCTTGGCTGCGGAAATGGGGTGAGGGGCGGGGGTGATGTTTACACCCCTAACTGCCCTCAAGCCTTGAGTTTTGAGGACATTGCTCCTACATCACCGTCATCACGCACGCGGGCTCGCGGCGCGCGAACCCTTTTTTGTTCCTTCGGGGATGAGGTAGGGGTCGTTCGTCCATCCGGCGCGGTTCTCATCCGAGACCGCTCCTGCTCGCGGAGGCTAGCCGGAAAAAGGATTGAAATACTATGGCAGTGCCAGAATTTACTATGCGCCAATTGCTCGAAGTGGGCGCACACTTTGGTCACCAGACCCACCGTTGGAACCCAAAGATGAAGCGTTTCATCTTTGGTGAGCGCGCCAACATCCACATTATCGACCTCAGCCAAACCGTGCCTTTGTTGCACCAGGCTTTGTTGCGCGTCCGTGACGTTACCGCAAAGGGCGGCCGCGTTTTGTTCGTTGGTACCAAGCGTCAAGCTTCGGACCCTGTAGCCGCTGCTGCAAAGCGCTGCGCTCAATATTATGTCAACAGCCGCTGGCTGGGTGGCACGTTGACCAACTGGCAGACGATTTCGAAGTCGATTGCCCGCATGCGCGAAGTTGAAGCCATTGTGCAAGGCGACGCACCTGCAGGTTTGACCAAAAAAGAAATCCTGAACCTGACCCGCGAATATGCAAAGCTTGAGCGTTCACTGGGCGGGATTCGCGACATGGGCGGTATTCCTGACTTGATGTTCGTAATCGACACCAACAAGGAAGCGATTGCGATCAAAGAAGCCAAGAAATTGGGTATCCCAGTTGCGGCGATGATCGACAGCAATTGCGATCCCGACGAAGTCGACTTCCCAATCCCAGGCAATGATGACGCTGCGCGTTCCATCCAATTGTTCTGCGACCTGATCGCAGACGCAGCTTTGGATGGCTTGGCCGAAGGTCAATCGTCTTCGGGCGTTGATTTGGGTGCCGCGGAAAACCCAGTTGAGCCTGTATTGGCTCAGATCACGGAAGAAGCTGTCGCAGAATCGGTTGATGGCGACGTTGAAGCTCCTGCTGAAGCTTAAAATTGCCCGCCTTGGTTTGTGCTAGAACAGGCCAGGGCGGACCCTACAAACACACTACCCTGGAGGCGATTATGGCCGAGATTACGGCTGCCCTCGTT
>JBEAVQ010000096.1:0-12429 GCA_041160865.1 Pseudomonadota bacterium
CCTCGCGGGTGCGCGGGTTGCCGCGCCAGCGCCGGGCCACCGGCACCCAGCCGATCGGCCGCGGAGTGGGGCCGGTCCTGGAGGCGCGCGATATCATGGCCGTCCTTGCCAACACGCCCGGCGCACCGGCGGATCTCCGGGAAAAGGCCATACGCCTGGCCGCCCGGGTGCTCGACGCCGATCCTGACCTGCCCGGCGGCAAGGCCGAGGCACGCGCACGGGAGTTGCTGGAATCAGGAGCAGCCCGCCGGACTATGGACGCCATCATCGAGGCCCAGGGCCCGTCGCCGCTGAGCGGCACCTTGGGTTCGCTCGAGCATGAGGTCGTGGCCGCAGCCGCCGGTCGGGTCACCGCGGTCGACTGCCTGCGCATCGCCGGCATCGCCCGGCTGGCAGGCGCGCCAACCGACCCCGGTGCGGGAATTGAAGTCCTACGCCGCATTGGCGACGTGGTCAGACGCGGGGATCCCCTCTATCGGATCTACGGCTCCGAACATTCAGACTTCGGTTTTGCCCTCGAAGCTGCAGGCGTAGATGCCGGCTTCGCGATCGCCAAGCCGTGACCCGCGCACAGGTCCATGGCTTCGCCGAGGACGCCCCGGAGGTTGGCCGTCTGGCCGAGCGTCTGGCTGTGCCGATGGGTCTGGTCAATCTGCATGCGTTTCCCGACGGGGAGAGCCTGCCAACGGTCCCGCTTACTGACGCCTCGACAGTGATCCTTTACCGATCACTCCATCATGCCAACGAGCGGCTCGTTTCGCTGCTCTTGACAGCTGACGCCTACCGCCGTTGCGGCGTGGCGCGACTTGTGCTGGTCGCGCCCTATCTTTGTTACCTCCGACAGGACTTAGTATTCCAGCCGGGCCAGTCCCTCAGCCGTGACGTGGTGGGCCAATGGTTGGGCGCGGCCTTTGATCGCATCCTCACCGTACAGGCACATCTCCATCGCACGCTTGACCTGACAGAGGTGTTCGGCGTGCCCGCCCAAAGCGTGAGCATTGCCGGCGATCTCGCCGTCCTCGCAGCCGCTGGCGGCCAACCCCTAATTGTCGGACCCGACATAGAGTCCCAGCCCCTGGCCGAAGAGGCGGCGAGGCGTCTGGGCACGGACTGGATTGTCTTCGACAAGACACGGCTCGGCGATCGGCAGGTACGTCTCTCGTTAAATAGCCCCGAAAAGATCGCCGGCCGGGCCGTCCTTTTTCTCGACGACATCTGTTCAAGCGGCGGCACGCTGGAACAGTCCATCGTCATGCTGCGCCAAGCCGGCGCGGCATCCGTCGATGTGGCCGTTGCCCACGCGCTGTTTGGCGCTGACGTCGAAAGCCGCCTGCGCGCCGCAGGTGCCCGCCAGATCCTGTCCAGCGACTCTGTTCCCAACCCGACCAACAAAATGGAGCTGGCTGGCATTCTCGCCACGGCTCTTCGCAAGGAGACCACTGCGTGACACCCTCCATCACATTTCATGGCGCAGCAGGCTGCGTTACCGGTTTCTGCGCCGAGCTTCGCCTCGAGGGCGCAAGAATCCTCGTCGACTGCGGTATGTTCCAGGGATCCAAGACGCTAAAGACCCTGAACTACGCGGACTTCCCCTTCGACGCGGCCAGCATCGACGCGGTGTTGCTGACCCACGCCCATATCGACCATTCCGGTCTCCTGCCCAAGCTTATGCTCGCAGGCTTCGCCGGGCCGATTTATAGCACCGAGGCCACCCGCGACCTCTGTGCTGTGATGCTCGCAGACGCCGGAGGTATCCAGGAGAGCGAGGTCCGTCACCTCAACCGGCGCAACCAGCAACGCGGTCGTGCTGCCATCGAGCCGATCTACACCGAGCAAGATGCAAGGGAGGTCATGGGCCAGTTCGAGACCGTGAAGCTTGGCCAAACTGTCGAGGTCGCGCCTGGGGTCAGCGTCATATATTGGGAAGCAGGCCACATCCTCGGTGCCGCTTCAATCGAAGTAAATGCGGCGTGCGGGCCCGAGCCGATGCGCCTGTTCTTCTCCGGGGACTTTGGACCAGGCGGGAGCGAATTCATTGCCGACCCCCAGGGGCCGGCCGGCATCGATCATCTGATTATTGAATCGACCTATGGCGACCGCCAGCGCATCGTCGCCGACGCCGCTACCCGTCGCAATATGCTTGCCCGCGAGTTACTTGACGCCCATGCCGCTGGCGGACCGCTTTTGATCCCGGCTTTTGCCGTCGAGCGTACCCAGGAATTGCTGGCCGACCTTTTGATTGTGATGGATAGTGGGGATGTTCCCGAAGGTGACATTTTCCTGGATTCGCCCATGGCGATTGAAGCGACCGAAGTGTTCCGGCAACAGGGCTGGAATCCGGCGACGGGGCGCAATCCGTTCGAGAGGGTGCGGCCTTCCGAGCGTCTTCGCTTTCTCGACAAGCCACATGACAGCGATGGTCTGGACCGGCTGAAAGGTTGGCACATCATCGTGGCCGGCAGCGGCATGTGCAACGCCGGCCGCATCCGCAAACACCTCAAGCGCCTCTTGTGGCGCGAGGAAGTGACCGTCCTGTTGTCGGGCTTCCAGGCCGTCGGGACCCTCGGCCGGCTGCTGGCAGAGGGGAGCAAGAGGGTCACCATCCAGGGCGAGGAGATCAAGGTGCGTGCGAACATCCGCATGCTCGATACCTATTCCGGCCACGCCGACGCCCGAGCTCTGGAGGCTTGGGCCCTGGCGCGCCGGCCTATCACCGGCTCGGTGTTCATGGTCCATGGCGAACCCGATGCCGTGGAAGGACTGCGTGAACGACTAATACTGGCGGGTTTTCCGGCCGATCAACTCGTCGCTCCCCGGCTCGACGAGTCGTTCAGCCTTGGCAAAGGCCGGGCTAAGGCCCAGAAGGGCGCACAGCCGAGAATTCCGCCCGAAACAACCGCAAAGCTTGACTGGCACAATGCCCGCGCCCAGCTGCTTTTGAAGCTGAGCGAGGTCCTGGAACGAGCGCCCGACGATGCAGCCCGGGAAGCCCTCATGGCCCAGCTCCGACACGACCTTGGCGATAACGAGGATAAAGAGGCCCCGGATACCTCTGCCAGACAGGAAGCCATCGTTCCGCCCCAAGTGCAGGAAATCATTTGACGGTGGCGAACCTCGTGAAGTCCAGACCGGCCAAGCTCAAACGTGGCTAAGTGACCAGCATCCGCGCTGCCTGACGTTTCAAACCTTTAAACCCTAACTCCCACAGGCCCGACAAACGGGCCCTACCTCGCACACTCGGCCAAACGCACACAACCGCCCGACGGCCGTGGTGCAACTAAGATTACGCTGACTTGGGTTAAACTTTTCTGTTATTTCGACATCGTTGCTTGCTAGTTGGGCCCATAGGTCACATATACGCTCCATGCCAGAACTACATATTATAGCTGCGATTTTTTGGGCGCTCATTCTCGCTGGTGCAGGGGGCGCGCTGACCAGTATTGGTCCGTGGTATCGCAATCTCGGTGATTTTGTCATCGGCAGCTTGGGCGGCAGTACTCGCTTGGGAGGGGGCTGCTAACCGTTCCGACCAGATGATTGTGATTTGGCTTTATGCTGCCAACTTCGTGTTTCACTTTGCGTGGTCACCCTTATTCTTTGCGCTTAAGCGCCCTGACTGGGCCTTGAAAGAATCCTGCCTGCTTTGGGGCTCAGTTGTTGCACTTTGCGTCGGTGTGTTGCCTTATTCGGCGCTCGCAAGCGCGCTGTTGCTGCCTTATGTGCTTTGGGTCACCTTTGCGACCTACCTCAATTACGTCATCGTGAAACTCAATGGACCGTTTCAAAGCCCAGCTTCGCCCTAATCGGCGGTGTTTATGGCGTGTGCGGGCTGCGTTTTGGATCGCTTCTAATATAAGAGGCGGCGGGCACGTTTTAGCGTGAACGCCGCCAATTCTGGCTGCCAGCGCGTCTTTATAGCGTCTAGGCTTTCGCCGGCAAGAATCGCTTCGCGCAGCCACGACACTCCGGCCAGCTTATCAAAGAAGGGCGGCTTGCCCGGCAAAAAGGAAAAATCCTTGCCATGGTGGCGTACGACTTCGAGCAAGATCGCGATGCCGGCATCCACGGGCGCAAGGGATGTGCGATCCGTGATATGCACCTGCACGCCCGCGCACAACTGACCCTGAAACTTGGAGAATGATGGCGTAAACCAAGCGGGGCGAAAGCGGGCTCCGGGCAAGTTGCGCTGGTTAAGTTTATCGGCAAGCGCTTGCGCGTCGATAAAGGGCGCACCAATCAGTTCGAACGGCTTGGCTGTACCGCGCCCCTCAGACAGGTTGGTGCCCTCGATCAGGCAGGTGCCGGGATAGATAAAGGCCGTGTCGATTGTGGGCATATTGGGTGAGGGCGGCACCCATGGCAGGCCGGTCTGGCTGGCATTGTCGGTTCGTCGCCAATTGGTGCATCTCACCACATTGAGGTTACAGCCAATGCTGAAATCTGTATTCATCATCAGGGCTAGTTCGCCGAGGGTCATCCCGTGTCGAATAGGGATCGGATAGGCCCCAACAAAGCTCGCCAAGGCCGAGTCTAGGACCGGTCCTTCGACCCTGATGCCGCCAATTGGGTTGGGCCGGTCGGCTACAATGACACCAATCCCGGCTTCTCGCGCGGCCTGCATGACCAGGGCAAGCGTCCATGGATAGGTATAAAACCGTGCACCAATATCTTGGATATCAAATACCAACACATCCAAACCGGCAAGCATAGCAGGCGTTGGTTTGCGAGTAGTGCCATAGAGGCTGAAGGCGGGCAGACCTGTACGAGCATCCACATTATCAGCCACGGCAGCACCTGCTTGGGCATCGCCCCGCACCCCGTGCTCTGGGCCAAACAGAGCCGCCAGTTTGAAGTCCCTCGCCCGGGCCATCAAATCAATCGCACTTTCGAGTTTTAAAGTGACGCCTGTTGGATTGGTGATCAGGCCAACCCGCTTTCCGGCCAAAAGGGCGCGCTTCTGCCCCATGAGAATTTCAAGCCCAGAGACGGCCTTACCGGCCCGGGCGGAAGCTTTGATGGGTGTCCCCAACACCATGGCGCTCGCTGCCGCAGTCCCCACAAAGCCACGACGGGAAAAGGTCCTGATCAGATACGTCAACAACAGCTCCAGTGTGCAAAGGGCAAAGGGTAGAGCATAGCCCGCCGAGGAATAGTGTATCTGGCTTGGCGGTTCCAACGCTAGGGGTGACGCTAAATTTCAGTCGTGCGACATCCCGCAAGAGTTTTCCAGTTCTCGGTCCGTGAATTGAGGAAGGATTAACTCAAACAGGATTGAGTTCGGCAGATCGCTTAGGGGGCCGTGCGAGGCCGCAGTCCACCTTGCGCTGTGGGATAAGGGAGTTCGGGCATGGCTGTTAGACGATGGCTGGTCGGAGTGAGCCTTGGCTTGGTGATGGTCTCGGGCATCTTATGGTTTGGTGGGCAGCGGGTCGCTGAATCCGATACGCGGCCCTCTCTTCCTGCTTCTGTTGGGAGCGCAGGGCAGGGGGCCACAGCCTTTTATGCTGCAAGCTTTGGCGGGCTATCGATGGACGCTCTGGCATCTAATGCCGTGCCTTGGCACCTGACGGCTGCAGCCCTCGTCCTAGACGAACAGCGCCGTGACCCAAGCGCCACTCTGAGTCAGGAAACTTTAGCCCGGGTCTTGGCCCAGTTTGGCTTTCTCAGTCCTGCAAGCATCGTCAACCTGCCAGAAGAAGCTAAGCGGGTCGGGACGCAAAGCCCGCTCGGCCAAACTCCACTTGGCCAAACTCCACTTGGCATGACACTTGGGACCATTCACCCGCTTGCGGGTACCTCTATTCTGGTTTCAAACCTCGGATGCGCCTCTTGTCATGCTGGGGTCACTTATGGGCCAGAGGGGCAACCTCAACCAGATAAAGTCATGCTGGGCATGCCCAACACGTCGCTTGACTTGGAGGCCTATACCCAAGCCATCTTCAAGGCTCTGCGCGCTGCAGACGATCCAGAGCGCCTTGTAACAGCCGCACAAGCGCTCTTTCCCGAAATGACGGTGCTGGATCGTGTAAGCCTGCGCGCCCTTGTCTTGCCCCTTGCCCAACAGCGCTTGGCAAGCCTTGCCGCGACCGACCGGGCAATGCCCTTTCCCAATGGATCCCCCGGCAGCACCAATGGGGTTGCCGCCCTGAAAGTAGCGCTAAAGACCCCTCTAATTGGCGGTGGCAAGGCCGACGCGGGCTTTGTCTCGATTCCTGATCTGGGCGACCGCGTTTTCAAGACAAGCCTTCTTGCCGATGGGGCCTATGGCGTATTTGGTAAACCTGCCCAATCCGTCATGACACCGCAAGGTTTGGACCCAAGCCACCTCCGCGCCTTGGCCTCGATTACAACCTTCTTCACCGTGCCCAGCATGGGCGTTCATCCGGATCAAGCACGCGGCGGGCTGCCTGATGGCATCGCCATTATGGACTTCTTGAAAACCTATCGCAGCCAAGCCTTCCCCGGCTCCATCGATACGGCGCTCGCCCAAGAAGGCGGCAGAGTTTATCAAGCCCAGTGCGCTTCTTGCCATGGCACGTATCAGCCTAGCGCTGCGGGCCCAAGGCTTGTCTCCTTCCCCAATTGGATCGGCAGAATTGGAACAGATCCTTTGCGTGGGGACGCCTTTGATAAGCCCTTGGCAGAGGCTGTTGGCCTGACCTCCTACCGTAACATCATTGCAGTCCATTCCGGGCGCGGCTATGTCGCGCCACCCTTGGCGGGCTTGTGGGCCTCTGCGCCTTATCTGCACAATGGCTCTGTTCACAGCTTGCGTGCGCTCTTGACGCCAGAGGCGCGGCTCAAGCGCTTCCAAGTCGGCGGCCACGCGCTCGATCTTGAAACCGTCGGAATAAAAGTCACTGCTGAGGGAGCTTTCCCGCTCGGCTATCAGCCCTTTTCTAGATCGAGTTGGGTTGAGACCGACGAGCTTGGCCGGAATAATGGCGGCCATGACTATGGCAGCGACCTGTCTGTCGCGCAGAAGTCAGCTCTGATTGAATATTTAAAGACGCTTTAGACGAGAACTTCAGTCAGGGCGAGACGCGCGCGAGGTGCTGGCTGTTTTGCCCCGAGGCGGCCTGCACGAAACGCGCTGACAAGGCGACGTTCGGTTCCGATTCCATACGTCTGGCATAAATGGCGCGCGGTCTCGCGTTCATCCGCCAAAGCGGCAAGGACTGCCGCACTAAAGCCCAATGCTTCGAGTTTTAGCCAAAGCCGATAGAAGTGTCGCCCACTTTCAAATGGACTTTCGCTCAGATCGCGGTGGAACAGGATGAGGCCTGCAGCATTTCGGATTTTCTCGCCCTCGGCCACCAAGGGTCCTGCGAGCCCGATGGCGCTTAAGGGCTGAAAAGCGGGCCCCAGAACCACTGCCGCGGCGGTGGCCTCAAAGGGGCTTAACGCCATAGCCGCCGCGTTCAGTCCATCACGCGTCCAATTTGGATGGCTCGATTGAAACCGCATCCAGCCCCGCAATTCATCGCGAAACGCTGTGTCGCGCATAAAGCTAAAGCTTGCCGCATCATAACGTTGCGCCAAAGTTTGCAGTTCGTCAGGGTCTGTCACAACTAGGGCGTCAGGGGCAGCCATAGCGGCTAGAGCGTTGCGATCGTCGGCTGATGGTGCTACAAAAGCGCCCCGCCACGAGGCGCGTGCGGTTACGAAAGCGGCCAGCGGGTCGGGTGCGCTGCCCGCGCGAAAAAGATAGCGCCGCACAGGCCGCAGCGGTTCTGCCAGCATAGGCAGCGGCGCGCTGTCATCTGGGACAAGTTCAAAACCGTCTTGGCTAGCAGCCAAAGCTAGGCCCTCGAAGGCTGCCCCCAAGCTGATGCCCGTATCATTGCCTGCTGGGTCGCCAATTTTCAGACGCCGCGACATATCTTCGACAAGGACCAAAGCATCGGATTCGATCCGCCATCGGGCTGGCTGAACATTATGAACACTCGGCGCAAGGCGTGCTTGATCCACCCAAGCCTTGAATTTGTTCGGGGTCATGGAATGGCCTTTTTGAACAAGTGAAGCTGGTGCAAGGGCTTGGCCGAAAGCTTCTCCATTTGCCGAAGGCTCGCCTTGTTTTGGTCTGCAATCCAAGTAATGCCGAGCTTCTCATAGCCTGCCGCGCGGAGTGACTGAAGCGTGTGAGCAAGGATCGCCCCCATCAGGCCACGCCCATGAAATTCTTGCGCGACGGAATAGAAAATGATGACCGCGCGGCGGCGGTTCAATCGATAACGCAAATAGTGAAAGGGCGTCGCCCAGCCGATGCGGGAGCGATTAGCTTTCAGGAAGCCGTTAAGGTCTGGAATGCAAATGATGGTGCCAACCGGCTGACCCTGATGCAGAAGAATTGAGGAGAGACGCGGGTCCAAAATTGCCATCATTTCGCCAGCTTGGAAGGAAAATTCCTCGGCAGTGAGGGGGACAAACATTGGATTGTCCTTAAAGCCATCATTGAGGACCTTGCGCGCTTGCTCCATCAAAGCCGGAAAGTCATTTTTGATGATCGGGGCAAAGGAATAGCCCTCTGCCGCATTGATCCGATTTGACGGGGTGTTGGCCGTGGCGATATCAAGCTCAAACGTCCGCATGGGAAAGAAGGGTTCAAACCCATTTTCCTTAAGGAACTTTGGGATATGGGGCGGGTTGACCACCATGTCGGTGAAGGCTTCTGCGCCATAGCCCCCGGTCATAACCCCGCATTGCTGCATGGCAGTCAGATTGAAATTCCCAGCAAGCTCTGTTTGACCGTGCTGGCGGGCAAAGTCAGCCGCTGCATCAAGCAAAAGCTTGGCTACATCTCGGTCTGGCGCGCAGTCAAAGAAGCCGAAATGGGCGCGGCTAAGATTGTGCAGCTCATTGGACTGGCGATGCACGTGGGCAACGATCCGTCCGATAGGTTTACCTTCGCGATGGGCGGTCCAGAACTGATAAGGATTGCCATCGCGCCAGAGCGGGTTCTTTTCTGCATCCAAAAAGCGCAAGACATCGTCTTTCAGGGGCGAGACATAGCCCGACTGATCATCATAAGCGTGAAACGGTGCCTCAAAGAAAGCCAGCTTGTCGCCCGTCTTCAGCGTCAACATCAGCGTGCCCCTTCGACAAGGCGGGCTATAAGGGCCAGATCATCGTCCAAACTTGGGCCCGCCAATTCACCCGCCGAAATGGCCAGCATCTGGGGCGGTTCGATAGATAGGCGTAGCAAATGGGTTGCGGCATAGCGGTCTAAAAGATCGCGTGTTGCGTCTCTAAGCGCTTCAGGCCCGGTCTGTCCTGTGAGTATTGAGTAGGCCAACAGGCTTTTGATCGTGTCTTCAGGATAGTCGGCGAGCACATGGGCGTCCAACAGTCGCCCTTGGCTGAGAAGCGGATGGGCTTCAAGTAGGCTCGCGCGATCTGAACGATGCAGAACTTGGGCCACAGCATGGACAAGGCCAGAACTGGCGCGCCGGTCGGTCGCAAAGCGTTCAAGAAGTAAAATTAAGCCCGTGGTCGCGACCACACAAGCCGTGAGTTGAGTGGCGAACTCAAAACTGAAGGCGGGCTCCGAAACCAGTATGAGAGCAACCAAAGTCCCGCCCGCCGCAAGCGAGATACCCAAGTCGCGCAGCAACAGGCTGGGTTTGCCATGGCCGGAGACGAAATGGGAAGTCGCCAGCACCAAAACCAAAACAGCAAACGCGCCGCCACGCACCGGCGTATCGGCAAACAGCTCACGGAAATCGGTCAAAGCCAAAGGCGCGACGAGCAAGAGGGCAAGAACAAAGGTGTCGGCGAGACCCTGATCTTCACCCGAAACATCGCTACGGTGGGCGCGCAATAGCAGGATTACCAAGACTGTCGCCGAAATCTGATAGAGCGCCAAACCGATCAAGACGGCAGCGCTAGGCACAAAGCCTGACAGGAGCGTCAAAACCGACAGCACACATGCGCCCACCAAAGTGAAGATCTTGACCGCCTTAGCGGCGTGAAATCGGACGATTTCTTCGGCCAAGCGCAATTGTGCGAAGGGCAGCCAGGCTGCTACCAACAGGGTTGCCCCATTGAAAAAGGAGCTCGGCACCAAAAGGTTCAACAAGCGCAAACTGAAAAAAGCGGCCAATAGTCCGTAGAGTACGCGCAAGCGGTCGGCCACCACGGACGGGCGCTTGGTAAGAGACACGCCGGACAGCGCAACAAAAACGCCAGCCAGAGCAAGGGCTGTTAGGAGGAGGTCAATCGGCTCGCTCATGCCATCATCTTTTTCATAAAGGCTTGCACCATGAAGCCTTTCACTGCGGCGACGGGAGCAAGTAAGGGCTTTTCGACTGAGGTCGTGTGGGGGTTGAAGAAATACCCACGGTGATCGGTTCCACCGGGGCGGCCCAAGATCACCCGGATGGCTTCTTCGGCCATCAAGGTACCCGCCATGGTCACCATCGTCGAGAACGAGAAGCGCGAACGTTTGCCTGCCGCTACCTCGGCAGCAATTTCTAGATCGACATAACGATGGCTTGAGCTGTGGGTCAGCACATAGGCGATCTCGCGCATCAAACTGTTGGTCGCCATTGCGGGCGTCACATCTGTCCAGGCGATCCCTCGAGTTGGATAGTTCAAGCGGTCCTCAAGTCGAGGTGCGTCGGGGCGCACGACGGTGACGGATGGCAAGGGTGCTGCATAAGCATCAATCAGGGTTTTCTGAAACGCCGCACAGCGCCGGTACAGGTGAACCCCAGCACCAGTATGATCCATGCCATTAATGGCCACATCCACCTTCGTCAAAATATGATCGAGTTCTTCTGTCCATTCGCGACCCAAAACTTCGATTTGAACTTCGGGATTGATTTTTTGCGCCATTGCATTAGCCGCCTCTGCCTTCAGCGCACCCACTGTATCGAGTGTGGCAAAGAGCTGGCGGTTAAGGTTGGAAACTTCAAACACGTCAATATCGGCTATCACAAAATGCCCCACGCCTGCGCGCAACAGTGCCATAAGCGCTGCCCCGCCCATGCCGCCAACACCGGGGATAAATACACGTGCGCCGCGCAAACGATCCTGTTCGGCTTGGTTTACAAAGCCACGGTTTCGCGTTGTCATTTCGCCATAAGTAAACTCAGTCATCGGGTGCTCCGCAATCGGCCAAAGGGTTTATCTGCGTCTAACCAGCGCATCAGCGGCGACAAAACCGATCCCGCTAGGATGATAGCAGCTTGGAGAAGAAGTTGGGGGATGGCAGAGCGAGGTGTGCTACGGGTCAAATATTTCCGCCCAGAACCAATATCGATCAGGCCAATTTGCAGGACGTCGTCGCCCCGCCCATAGTCGAGTTCCTTGAGGCAAAACTTATTGTAGTTCTCCTCGCGATGCTTGGCGGCAGCGTCGAAACTCTTTTTCAAATTGTCAGAACCACCGGTATAGGCGTTCAGGATGATTTGGCGGTCGAGGTCAAAGTCAGCATCTTCCCCTACGCCAAAGGCGGCGCGTTCGCTTTGCATGATTTGATGGGCGAGGTGTCGATGCGCAAAGCTTTGATCGGTCCCTTGCTGGGCTGGATAGACCTTGTCGAACGTCTCGGCCACCATGCCGACGACTGCGGGCACTTGGGTCACACTTGAGACCCACAAAGGGGCGAGGCCGCCCCGCAGAAAGAGTGCAAAACAGGTGAGGCCATAAAGTATCCAAGACAGGCCGCCGCTGCGTTCAGAGGGATCGACCATCACCAGGCCCAGATGCAGGACTTGTTCGTCACGTCCGCTGCGCACAACATCCAAAAGTGGCATAGCATTGAATGCGACGGCTTGGCCGGTTGACTTGCGGCGAACCAAAGTAATGACACTGCGGTTCCAGGCCCCGCCATCAGGAGCGAACAAGCCATAGTCAAGTTGTTGACCAGCCAAGCACCGCCCGACGATATCGCGACAATCTTGGATTAGGGCTTCCAGCTGGCCAGCTTTCATCCACAGGCCAGGCTTCTCGACAATGGTGACCACAAAATCTTTGCTAGGCGAGAAAGTTAGGTTGAGGTACGAACCAGAAAGGCTGCCAACTAAGCTAAACAGGCTCATGCTTACTCTCCCAGCGTGGCAGGCTTTGTTGCTATCGACAAAAACAACTCTGATACTGACCTAGCTTAGAATCGGTTTCGGTAGTCTTACCGAGACTATCGTCGGCGTGGGTTGCCGAGTGTGACTTGGCCCCGCCACGATGGATTTGGATGCAGAAAACTGTTTGGTTTGACGTGCCCCCAAGCTTTTGGGCCAGTGGGAATTAGAGTTTGCTCATTTTTGAACAGCAGCTTTCGCCGCCCGCGTCCTCCAAACCAGACCTTCCGCAATCGTGAAGGGGTTGGGGTGCTTTTGGGCGTTCGAAAGTGTCCGGAGAACGAATCTTTGTTGTTGAGGGCTGTGGCTATGGGGATTTCGCTTGGGTGCGTGGTTTGTTGGGAGCCTT
>JBEAVQ010000177.1:0-2863 GCA_041160865.1 Pseudomonadota bacterium
GTCTTTGGCCTTGCTCGGGTCCGGTGGGCTGGTGTCACCGGCTGAGATTGCCAACATAATCGGTGGGATATTCCCGATTGCGCTGTGAGGTCTTTCCTCATTGTAGTATCTACGTAAGCGTCCGGTCTGACACACCTTGACCGATCAAGTGGGCTGTGGCGCGACGGCGGGCTTCCAGTTCCACGGCAACAGCTCGTGGAGGCGTTTGTTGGGATGGTCGTCGATACGGGGAAGGATGTCGGCGAGCCAGGCTTCGGGGTCGATGTCGTTGAGCTTTGCGGTTTCGATCAGGGAGTAGATCGCCGCAGCGCGTTGCCCGCCAGTGTCGGATCCTGCGAACAGCCAGTTCTTGCGGCCTACAGCGAGGCCACGGATAGCGCGCTCGGCGATATTGTTGTCGATCTCGAGTGTACCGTCATCCAAGTATCGTGACAGAGCCGTGAAGCGGGTCAGCGCATAGCGGATAGCAACGGCCAGATCGCCGCCCTTGGGGATGCGGAGGAGCTGTTGTTCCAGCCAAGCTTGGAACGCAGCCATCAGTGGGGTGGCTTTTGCTTGGCGGATGGCTTTGCGCTGATCTGGAGGATGACCGCGTGCTTCAGCTTCGACACCATAAAGTGCCGCGATTTGTTTGATGGCCTCGCCCGCGATGGGTGAAGCTGTAGCTGCGTGGATATCGAAGAACTTACGCCGAACATGGGCCATGCACGCCACTTCTTGAACCTTGGCGGGCTCATTTGACTTTGCCGGCGCATAGAGTGGATTGAACCCGGCATAGCCATCAGCATGGAGATGACCAGCGAACGAAGCCAGATGACCGACTGGATGCTCACCCTTCCGGTCAGGGCTGTAATAATAGACCGCAGCAGGGGGGCGTTCGCCACCATGACCTCGTTCATCACGCACATAGGCCCATAGCCTGCCGGTCTTGGTCTTGCCTGCACCTGGGGCAAGCACACTGACGGGCGTATCATCGCCGTGAAGCACAGGAGAGCTCATAACGTCCTTGGCCAGAAGATCGATCAATGGGGTTAGGATCTTCGCCACATGGCCTACATCATCGGTCAGGCTGGAACGGTCTATATCAATGCCAGAACGGGCATAGATCTCACTTTGACGATAAAGCGGGAGATGATTGGCATATTTGGCGACCACGACATGGGCCAAGAGATTGGGCCCATGGCGCAGACGTCGCGCCAACAAGCCTGTGGCCGGGGCCTGCACGATGGTGTCGCATACCCGGCATGAGAACTTCGGCCGCACATGGCGGATAACCTTCCAGCTCTCGGGAACATATTCCAGCACTTCAGTGACGTCTTCACCCATTTGGCGCATCTGTTTGCCACATGACGGGCAGCCGCAGGGACCATCAGTAGAGTGGGCCATGGCGGGGGCATGCTCCACGCTTTCACGCGGGAGATGCTCTGGTAAGGGACGCCGCGCCGGCTTGCCTTTGGGTTCAGGCAACACGCCTTCAACTGGGACAACAGGTACCATCGATGCCTTGGCTTGTGCGTCCTCTAATTCCAGATCATCTAACGCCAACTCAAGCTGGGCCAGCAAGGCCTTGTCCTTCTCAGACGTTGACCCGAACGCCATGCGCTTCATCCGTGCGATTTGAAGCTTCAGCTTCTCAACCAAGAAGTCTGTTGCGTTAAGCTGGGCGATCAAGGCTGCATTCTCAGCCATCAACGCGTCGCGCTCCGCCAAGAGCGCGGCTAGCTTAGCGCTGTCATCGCCTGTAAGGGCGGGTCGCTCAACGGCTTGTTTAGATGTTGATTCAACGGGCTTTTTCACCCGAAGATACTAGCTGATTTGACTGTTTCGGGCCAGCATAATCGCCTGATTCATAGCCCTTTTTACAGCTATCCCGCCACCTCAGGACGCCATGTCCGCTCTGGTCTGCGCCAGTCCAGACCCTCGACCAGCATCGATAATTGAGCCGCCGTCATCGGGGCCACACCATCCTTAGTCTGGGGCCAGATGAACCGACCACGCTCCAACCGCTTGGCATAAAGCGCCCAGCCAGACCCGTCCCAACACAGCACTTTCATCAAGGTCGCACGCTTACCCCGGAACACGAACAACGCCCCACATAATGGATCTTGGCCTAGCGCTTCCTGCACCACCATCGACAAGCCCGTCATCCCTTTGCGCATATCAACCGGCTTACATGCCAAGAACACGCGCGCACCCTGGGGCGGGCCGATCATCGACTATGTGCTTTCGATAGCGCCCGCAACACCTTGCCAAGTGCTGCCTCATCAACACCATTATTGACCAAGATACGCACCCCGTCAGGCAGGGCAACAACCATCGCCGCGCAGTCTTCTGGCGAACCGCAGTCGCTTGGCTGGCAGTCTACTAAAGATTGGGCAGCGGGTTGGGCTAACGGTTCAGCGGCAAAGTCTGAGCAAACCGCCACGCTAGCCGGAGCGTCGACAACCGTGACAGGCGCGAACATACCCCCACCAAAATGTCCCGCTCTGGCTTGCTTACGCCACGTGTAAATCACGCTGCTTGCTAAACCATATCGATCCATAACTTCACGCACGCGCACGCCGGGCAAGAAACTCTCGCCCACAATCGCAATCTTCTGCTCGTTACTAAATCGGCGATGCCGCTCAGGCCCCACCAAAACAACCCCACCCATCCAAGACCTCCTTACGACCGCTCGTAAGGTGCTCGCACTCAACCAATCCAGCCATCACAGCAAGGCGGCCGGGGCCGGTCGCTTACGTTATAACCGATTTATCCGAGCTAAAATTGACGACTTTTGGCCGAAAGGAGAATGTCGGCTTTGTACGCGCGGACGGCGAAAGCGGTCGTCTGTCCAAAAGGTAAACTCTAGCGCCCAATAGAC
>JBEAVQ010000178.1:0-2726 GCA_041160865.1 Pseudomonadota bacterium
CATCTCCATCAACGTCGCATCCATGTTGGCCTCATAAATACTCAAGACCAAATCGCGATAAGCGTCCAAAACTGAACCAGCCTTGCGACCACGTCGGCGTGCCTCAAAGTTACCCATCTCCTTTTGGCGAGACCGCCAGCGGATCACAGTTGACGGCGCAACACCAAAATGCCCCGCCGCCCCACGGCAACTCATCCCACCCTCAACCGCGCCAATCACGCGAGACCTCAAATCCATAGACAGTATCTTTCCCATCCATGTTGGCCTCCATCACCAACATCAATGGTGAATCACATCACGCCTGATTTGGGAATACACTCGATTCCTTTTTCAAAAAAACTGCTCTAATCCCAAGCCAATTCTCAGCCAAGTCATTGATGAAATGAAAGAACTCTGTGTTGCGCGCCTGGCGTTGATCAAGGATCGTACAGCTGCGCCGAACCGAAAGCATGCACGCAGCAGCCAGCTGCTCACGCAAATCAACAAGCAATTCGGCGAAATTGACGCTGCCATCGCCGCCATCATCGCGACCCAACTAGACCTCAAAGGAAAATTTCAAGCACTCACAAAGCTTGGCAAACCAGCAAAAAAAGCCATCATCGCCGTCCTGCGAAAGCTCATCGTGCTCGCAAACGCACTACTGTCAATGCGAAAACTATGGACGCCAAATCCAGCTTGACGATAACGGATACTAGCTTGACGATAACGGATACTTTAAAGGCTATTACCAAAGACGAGGTTTGAAGAGCGAGCTGCCACCGAATAGAGTAGCTCCTCGTCACCCTCTTCGAGCTTGGCTGCCAAGTTTGGTGACATTGCAGATGTCAGAGCCCAATTCCAATAACGCAGAACAGTTTGGGCTTTATTGGTAGAGATGGTGTCATAGACGAGAACAGAACGGCCCCAAGGATCGGTCAAATCATGGTCATCGCCCATCGGACGGCGCAATCCACGCCATAATTGCCGAAAATGCTGACGCTTAAGGCCTACAGCCTTGCACAGAACAGCGATTGACTCACCTCCGCCATCGGACAGGATTTGCGCCCCGCACATGGGCTTAATCCCGGCAAGGAAGGAGATCTCAACAAATAGCTCACGCGACGGTAGTTGATGATCAAGGGCTTCAATAGCCCCTTCTAGACTGCCGTACGGGCTGCGCGCGGCCGCGTCACGATTTCGCTGGCGACGTTCGATAAATTGAAGGGTCTTGCGCACCAAGGGATCGCGCCACCCATCTTTAGCCGCGCGGGCAAATATGTCTTGAGCTGCTTCTAAGAGGGTTATGCGCTCAACCGCGAAGCGTTGCAAAATGCGTCGGCGGTCTTCAGCTTCCGCCCACCAGAACATCGTCAGCCCTTGCGACGGCTTTAGTTCAGGGCGCTTGACTAGGTAAGGTACAAGGCTTTGCTCTTGCTTGGACATAACCGTTGCTTGCTCAATCGCAGGATGAGCAAAGGTGCTGCCCTCATTGCGTAGAAGAGCCTGAATAACTTCAACTTCACCCATATTGACCAAGACATCAGTCACCGCTTCGGAAATAACTTTGCGCTTGGCGATCATGACGCGGTGTGTGGTTGTGGCGGAAGGCGACAAGGCCGTTGCGATCAGATCTGAATCATTGAAGCCTTCGCAGACTTCCAACAAAGGAATCGCCACTTGCAGTTCATCCTTGGCCAAAAAGCGCAACAGGATGGCCGGCGTGTCCAAGAGCAGAGCCATGCGCTCTGCACAGCGCACGCGGGTGCCGACATCGCTATCACGCAGAACTTCGATCAGCAGATCCGCTGCGATGTGGCGTTCTTGTGGTGTAATTCGCGACCCAGGTAGCCCGACGACATCCTGAAGACGCCGCGTCAACATGGCGCGCGTCTTGGTTTGCACCCCCTCTTCGATTTCGAAGCTGTCTATCGCGAACTCAGATAGGGTTCCGTCGGCCATGCTGTCCTCACACTAAACTGCACCGTGGCCAAGGAACATTAAAATCCTGTTTACACCCTATGTTCAAAGTATTGCTAATCTTCACTTAAATGGAACGTCATCCCACCAAGGAAAAAAGTCAGGCATATCTGTTGAAACTTTGTTGGCATAAGCAGGTGGTCGCTTTTCGAGGAAGCTCATCACACCTTCTCGGGCATCAATTGTTTGCCCACGCGAATAAACACCACGACTGTCGATCTTGTGGGCCTGCATGGGATGGTCGGCCCCTAACATACGCCACATCATCTGACGGGTGAGTGCAACTGAAACCGGTGCTGTGTTATCGACAATTTCACGCGCAATGGCATGGGCCGCAGGCAACAGGTCTTCTGGCGCATGCAGGGACTTTACCAATCCGGCTGCAAGGGCCTCCTCTGCCCCGAATACTCGACCCGATAGGCACCAATCTAGCGCTTGGGATATGCCGACAAGGCGCGGTAGAAACCAGCTAGAACAGGCTTCTGGCACAATACCACGGCGGGCAAATACAAAACCAAATCGCGCCGCGGTCGAGGCAATGCGAATATCCATCGGCAATTGCATAGTCGCCCCGATGCCAACCCCAGCCCCGTTGATCGCGCCAATCACCGGCTTTAGGCTTTCAAACATGCGCAAGGTCATGCGGCCACCGCTGTCACGAATTCGTTCTAGATCAACCAGACCCGCTTTATCAGGGCGGTCTGAGCGATTGTCATAGTCAAAGGTCTTTGCGCCCGCTGACAGGTCTGCCCCGGCGCAGAAGGCCCGCC
>JBEAVQ010000178.1:2776-5628 GCA_041160865.1 Pseudomonadota bacterium
GCCCCTGTGACAATCACCGCACCCACATCGTCGTTGGCGTCAGTCAGATCAAAGGCTGCGACCATGTCCAGCATCATTTGACCGGTAAAGGCATTCATCTTGTCGGGACGGTTAAGGGTTATGACTGCAATTTTGTCTGCAATCTCTAACGTGATCGTCTCAAAGCTGGTGGCGGCTGACATGTGGATCTCCCTGACTGGTCGCCTTCTCATCGGGGCGACAGATGTTGTCAGATTGGCCCAGTTTATAGCGCCTGTGCAAGGCCCAAATCTCGGCCTCCACATCCTTTAATGCGGCTCGTTAATGTGACTCGGGCCGCTTGCGGCCTGGATCTGCGCGATCATCGAAGCCGTGACGAGAAGAATAAAAGCTCAACCACATCAAACCAAAGCCAAGCGCCAACGATAGGACCGTCCCCAGTCCCATTGCGATCCAGCCATGCATGGAAATTACAGGGAACCGACCGATCAAAAAGACCGAGACCAGTCCTGCAAAGCTAGCAATCAACAGCAGAACCAAGAACACAACGATCAGCCAACCACCACCAGACAGGCGCCCTCGCGCTGGCGTTGGCGCTAAAGGAGGTAAATCGTCGGCCAAGGACCTAATTCGCCTTCGAAAGGGGAGCACAGCGAATGACGACGACATCATCATTTGTCTGCATCACTTGGGACTCTGAGGACTTCATACACCACGTCCGTGTGGTGTCCTGAAAATACTCCCCATTCGGAGTTTTGGTGATCTGCCGCAGAGCAGACAGCAAGGCAACGCGATCTTCGGTTTCGCCATTGACCTTCGCAGCCTCATTAAAGACACCACGACGGCGAATATTGATCTCGTTAATCCGACGCTGAAGGTCGGCTTGGGCCGCTGTGGGGGTGCGGACAAAGCCCAGATAGCCGTCAGCTTGCTCACCAATGACGCCAGCAGCCAATGCTTTATCAACCGGTCCATTGTTATCGATTGCCGCGGCAGAAGTCGCGACCAGCGCGCCTGCGACCAATATGGCAGCGAAAATGTTGCGTTTCATGTCCATCACTCTCCTAAAGCGCGACCTGTCTTGTGGCGCGCCTGTGTCAGGGGCTTAGAATATGCCAGGATTGGCTTGCGCTGCCTTGTCGAGCTCACGCTCCAGTTTCACCCGCACATTTTGCTCAATCTTCATATTGATGTTCAGATTGATCTCGATCGGCTTGTCGGGCACTTGCAGACGGATCGTTGG
This sequence comes from Pseudomonadota bacterium, assembly GCA_041160865.1. Classification (GTDB taxonomy): domain Bacteria; phylum Pseudomonadota; class Alphaproteobacteria; order Caulobacterales; family Aquidulcibacteraceae; genus Aquidulcibacter. The sequence continues at coordinate 3,999 of JBEAVQ010000178.1, forward strand.
TGTGCAGCCAGCAATACCAGCCAGCCCAACAACGCTTATTGCAAGAAGACTGTGACGCATGGGATCTTCCTTATCAGCACGGGCCTATCCCGTAAGACAGTCATAGCATGACTATTCCCATGTGAACCCCCCATGAATTTCCCAATACACAGCGGTTCATCTTCCAAAACAAGCAAGAGCCCCAGAATGATCGGGGGCGCCTGCACTTGAAGTGGTTAAGACCTAGATTTTAGTTTGTGATGCGCGTCGTGCCAGAGCCCGACTGGGCAATTAAGGTCGAACCAATGGAGTCTCGACGCATGGCGTCAATGCGGGCACGGAAAGCGTTAAAGCGAGCCAATTGATCTGCCGGCAAAGCTTGGCCGGTTGGAACACCTACCCCCATTGGGTTGATGGGCTGGCCATTTCGGCGAACTTCATAATGCAAATGTGGGCCGGTCGAACGACCAGTGTTACCGACATAGGCAATTACATCACCTTGCTTCACCCGGTCACCGGGGCGCAAACCAGCTGCAAAGCGCGAGATATGACCATAACGAGTTGACCATGTCGCATCGTGGGAAATATCAACCACATTGCCATAGCCACCCATGAAGTTGGCTCGGGTTACGACGCCATCGCCGGCTGCCAAAATTGGCGTGCCAATAGGTGCACCAAAGTCTACGCCTTCATGGACCCTCGTATAGCCCAAAACGGGATGAACACGGCTGCCATAGCCAGAAGTCAGACGGGCACCATTGATTGGCGTCCGCATCAAGAACTTACGAGCTGAGCGACCAGCGGCGTCAAACCAGTCAGACGATACAGAACCAGGAGGTTGAAACCGATATAATTGGATTGTGCGGCCACCTATTGTCGTCATGCGGGCGAACACTGGCTCACCCTCGCGAACCACTTGCCCACGCACATCCGAAACCCGGTCGTACATCAGCTCAAACTCGGTGCCTGGAGCAACTTCGCGTTCGAAGTCGACGTCATAAGCAAAGGCTTGAGCAATCGAATCAGCGGCACGGTCTGGCGCACCCAATTCGCGCACCGCATTAACCAAACCATTTTGCCCGATCACGCCGGCAATACGCAAAGTCTTGCGCTGCATATTGGTGGTCATCTCACGGGCACGGAACACGTTGTCTATGCCGCGCGTTACAGTGACAGAACGCTCCGCACCACTCGCGAGATTGAAGCCGGCAAGACGGTTACCATTCGCACCGGGCTGCATGAAGACCGTTACCTTATCATCGCGGCGGACATCGCGCGGATCAAGGCTACGTGCCAAGGAACGGACTGCACTGGCAACATCGTCACGCATCGCCCCAGCGCGGACTAAAGCTTGTTCGAGTGTTTCACCAGCGCGGATCGAAATCGTCTGGCGGTCTGACTGGCCCGTATCTGCGGCAAAGGCCATATGCTCGAGATTTACGTTCTGAGCGATTGCAGTCGTGAAAGTCCCAGTGGAGGCGATAAAGCCGATCGCACATCCCAAGCTGAGCTTGAGTGCGAGATTGAAGGCAGCGCGACGATTGGTCGTGTGTCTCAAAAGCTAACCCCTATAGCCGTTAGGAGCACCAGAAGGTCCCCTTCACAGATTAAGCTCGGGTGTAAATCCCGCCCCATTTAACCATACTTTTAC